>JAIXOS010000010.1 GCA_027486695.1 Chitinophagaceae bacterium
AAATAAATAATAAAAAATTAAAAATTTAAATTTAAATTTTAGTCTAAAATAATTAAAAATTATAATTGAGTATTATAAAATTGCCGGTATTTTTTAGCAGGGTTAATCATGAGGGTTACGGGTATGGAGGCTTCCCATTTTGGATCAATTTTAGGGCAAAAGTAGGTAGGGTCGCTTTCGTTCAGCCACAATAGTTCCGAAGTGTAGCCATTGTTTTTGGCAAAATCGGTAATTCCTTTTGGAAATTCATCTGGATAGTCTAAGCTTACTAACACCACTTTTACCCCTTGCGCTTTGAAGGGCTGAATTACTTTTTCAAAATATCGAAGTTCTCTAATGCAAGGTCCGCACCAAGTAGCCCAAAAATTAATTACTAGTGGTGTAGTGGCCGAATCTATCATGGCTACTACATCGGTGATTTTAACTTTGGTAACGGTTTGTGCTTGAGTTGTGTTACATGTGCAAGCCACTAGAAGAAGGAGTCCAAAAAAATATTTCATAAGGAGTAGGATTTAAAAATGATTGTTCAAATCTCTTGCAGTCCAAAATTTGGTTAATGCATTTATTTGGGTAGCGGGTAGTGAGGGCTGGTTGTAATGTCCGGCTGCTTTTTTTTGTCGGTAAGCTTCGTAAAGGCTTACGGCACAGGCAACGGAAATATTTAAGCTTTGTACAAAACCCACTTGTGGAATAATGAAATTACCATCGGCTAGTTGTTGTGCTTCGTTGGTAACACCGGTAGTTTCGGCCCCAAACACCAAGGCAATACTTTCTGTAAAGTCTACGTCGTATACCGATACGGCATTGGCAGATAAATGGGTAGTGAGTATTTTTTGATAGTGTTTTCGGAGTTGTTCATAACAAGCAGTAACGCTGTCAAACTCATGTATTGTGAGCCATTTTGCCGCACTACGGCCACTTTTATAATTGTATACTCGTGTTCTAGGTTGGTTGTTATTTATCAAGTATACATCCTGTATACCTACCGATTCGCAACTGCGCATTACCGCGGTAATATTGCGGGGGTCTTCTATGTTTTCGAGTACAACTGTTAAGTTATTTTGACGATGCGCAAGCACTTGCGCCATTTTTTGTTGTCTTTCTTGTGTCATGTATAGCAATAGAAACAGATTTAAAAAATGGGTACAATACCTAGCCCTGTTTTGCCAAGCAAACTTACTGTTCCGTTGTCAAATACCAATCCTTTGGCCAAATCCTCGGTTTGTAACAATGGACCATCCATATCTACGTAATCTAGTTGTGGTAAAAATTGAGCAATAGCCGCCGAACCAATACTGCTTTCGTTCATGCAGCCCATCATTACTTTTAAATGAAGTTGTTTAGCTTGTTGTATCATGCGCAAAGCAGGGGTTATGCCACTGCATTTGGTTAGTTTAATATTGATACCATGAAAGTAATTGGCACATTTGGCAACATCGAGTTCCGAAACGCAGCTTTCATCGGCTATTAATGGAATAGAGCTAGCTGCGTATAATTGTTGCATGCCTTCCCAATCATCTTTGGCTAGTGGCTGTTCTATCAACTCAACGTTTAGGTCGGCAAGTTGAGGCAATAGTTGCAATGCTTCGGTAACCGTCCACGCGGCATTGGCATCCACTCGAATACGGGCATCGGTTTTGCTTCGCAAAAGTTGCACAATGCCTATATCGTTGGGCGTACCCAATTTTACTTTGTAAATAGGCCATGGCTTATGCAGCATTTTTGCAAGCATGGCTTCCGGTGTATCAATACCAATTGTGTAATTGGTTTCGGGCAATTGCTGCCAAGGAGTTTGCCAAATTTGGTGTAGTTGTTTGTTTTTCATTTGGCCAAATAAGTCCCACGCAGCCATATCCAAAGCGCAAACCAAAAAAGGATTGTTGGGTAGTAAGTGGTGCAAATAGTGCCAATAGCGCTCCGGCTCGGTGAAGGCGAATTTTTCAATAAACCGTTGCTTTTGTTGTATTACGGCTATCATTTCTTCCACAGTTTCATGGTAGTATGCTATGGCAGGCGCTTCGCCAATACCCCGCCAAGGGCCCAATTCAAGTTGCACCACCAACGTGTCTTGATGCGTTTTGGTTCGTCCGTTAGAAATGGTAAATGTGTATTCAAAAGGCAATTGATGTTGGCTGTAATAGAGTTTCACGCAGAAAAAATAGATTGTACAATAAACAAAAATGGTTGGTTGTAAAATAACGAAGATTTTATAACATGCCGAGTGTTTAATTGGCCTTGAGCAGCGGCAAAATAGTTCGTTGTACGCAACCCGACCAGCGAATGTTTACCAATTTGGGCAGACAAAAGATGGACGAAACTATATCAACGAATATGATTGTGAAGGTGGAAATAATAAATCTAAAGAGTTAGGTTTAATCTTAAAAATTGGACCTTTCTCAACTACACTTCCAGTTGACTTACGCTTTATCAAATGGTCGAGTGTAATAATGCCTTGTTCGAGTAGAATATCAAACTGAGACACAATTGGCTTCTTTGTATGTTCTACTTTTTTATACTGAAAATATTCTTTACCATCAATTGTTTTTGAATCGGCAGCAATCCAAAAAGTTTCATTATGTTTTTCAAGTAATCGTTTATGCAATGTGTCCAAACCCCAAACAATGAAATCACCAATATTATTTTTGTCAGAATTTTCTAAAAGTTGGTTGACTTTGGAGTCTATTTTTAATATCAAGCCTTGTGAGTTTCTCACAAGTGAAGAAACCGTACAATACAACTTAAAATCTTCGCTACGATAATAGCCAAAGTTATTTAAAATTTCAGCAGAGCTTTTAAACTTACTTAAATTCCAATCGGGAACTTGTGCAAATAAATTCTTACGGCTGCCACGTTTATCACGATAGGATTTTAATTCAATCCCTTTATAGTCAGGCTTCTTAGACGAATTAATATCAATTCCTAAAAGTGTTTCAAGTGTTCTACCAATTGCAGTATCAGCATTCAACATCGCAGGAACAAGACCTTTAGACGCAATTTTATTTAGTAACAATAACAATTCATCAGCAACAATATTTGAAATTTGGCGTATTTCATTTATCAACTCTTTTACTGGATTAATGCCTTGTGCACTTAGCAAAAATTCTAAATCAAGTTGAGTAATATTCAAAACATACAATACTTTTTCAAACTCAATTATTCCTAAAATATCATTTGCCTTTGCATAACTACCAAGCCCTTTAAACCAAATTCTTGGGTCGCCTTTCTTTGTGTTTGGTCGATACAACGAAGCAACAGAATTTATTACATTTTCCTCGCCAAGTAAAATCGCACCAATCAGAACTTTACTTTCTTGGCCTTGCTTTTGTAGTTCAAAATCGTGTATACTCTTTGATTTTAAATATGAACGAACTGAACCAGTTGCATCCATTATTGATTTCACTAAACCAGTTTCAGTTGGTTCAATCAAAGTGAGTTCTACGGAATTTTCTGTAAGTAATTTTATCCTATTTATTTCAAGGGTTGTAAGTGGTCGCATCAAATTCTACTTAATATTTTTTAAAATTTCTAAAGCAACAGCTCTAGCCATTAATGGTGGAACAGCATTACCAACTAATGTATATTGTGGTACTTCAAATTTACGTTTATTACCACCAGTTGAACGCTTTCCTTGAAATACAAATGAATCGTCAAAAGATTGTAACCTCGCCATTTCACGAACTGTTAAAGCACGAGGGTTTGAATAGTGTATGTAGTCATCTGCAATTGTCATTATCGTTGAACTTTGAGAGTCTGGCTTTAAAACATTGTAATTACGTTTTTCCGAATCTAAGCCTACTGCTTTTAATTCTTTCTTTGCAGCATCATAATCACCAGCATTCAAAATAACATCAAGACGCTTTACAACATCATCATTTTGTTTGCTTGTTTTGTGGTTGTGCAATGGTGCAACAACGTGGCTTAAAGTATTTTCAAGTTCTTCAAAGTTGCGAACGTAAAAAGGATTTTTAGCATTGACAAACCGTCCATTT
>JAIXOS010000475.1 GCA_027486695.1 Chitinophagaceae bacterium
GGTATATTGTATATGACCCGGTGCATCGGCAATAATGAATTTGCGTTTAGGAGTATTGAAATATTTATACGCTACATCAATCGTAATACCTTGTTCACGTTCGGCACGCAAACCATCGGTTAGTAATGCCAAATCTATTTCTCCGTCTTCTTTGTTTTTACTTTGTTTTTCAATAGCCTCCAATTGGTCTATCATGATGCTTTTGCTATCGAACAACAAACGCCCAATCAAAGTACTTTTTCCATCATCTACACTTCCTGCTGTTATAAACCGTAAAATATCCATGTGTTTGTTAAAATTATAGATTGTAAGTTGTAGTTTGGTGTTGAAAATGTGCAATATGGGTAACCAATTTTGCATTTGCAACGCTTCATTTTATTCCCGCATGAGCAGCACCTGCTACTTTAGCATTTATTCCACTAAAAATAGCCGTTCTTTTTTCTATCTTCCATTGCAGCTTCGCTTGCGCGGTCATCTATTCTTGTTTCGCCACGTTCGCTTGTTTTGGTGGCAATAATTTCGTTGATGATATCGTCGATATTATTGGCAGTTGATTCTACGGCAGCAGTACAAGTCATATCGCCTACGGTGCGGTAGCGAACGGTACGGTTAACAACACTATCGCCGGGTTCAATTTGAATAAAGGGCGAGGTAGCTACCAACTGACCTTCCCACTCCAATACTTCGCGTTCATGCGAAAAATAGATAGAAGGCAACTCAATTTTTTCTCTGCGTATGTAATTCCAAATATCGAGTTCAGTCCAATTGCTGATTGGGAAAACCCGTACATTTTCGCCTTTGTGAATGCGTCCGTTGTAAGTATTCCACAATTCGGGGCGCTGCAATTTGGGATCCCACTGACCAAATTCATCACGAACGCTAAAAATTCTTTCTTTGGCGCGAGCCTTTTCTTCGTCACGACGTGCACCACCTATACAAGCGTCAAATCCAAATTCCTCAATTGTATCTAATAAAGTGAATGTTTGCAATCCGTTGCGGCTCGCAAACTTGCCTTTTTGTTCGGTTAAATGACGCGCTTGAATGGTATCGGCTACATTGCGAACAATTAATTTTTCGCCAATTGTATCAGCTAAAGCATCTCGGAATGCCAATGCTTCCGGGAAATTGTGACCGGTATCAATGTGTACCAATGGAAAAGGAAACTTTCCGGGACGAAAGGCTTTTAATGCCAAATGTACCAACGTAATGGAATCTTTACCTCCGCTGAACAACAAAGCTGGTTTTTCGAACTGTCCGGCTACTTCGCGCATGATGTGTATGGCTTCGGACTCTAACTGATCTAGATAATCTAAGGTATGTACGCTCATAATATTTTTAATGCTTTGCAGTGTTTTACTGCTTTACTAACTACTATTTTTCGTGTAACCCACACTCTTTTTTGCTTGCATCTTCCCACCACCAACGACCGGCTCTAAAATCTTCTCCCGGGCGCACGGCGCGTGTACAAGGGGCACAACCAATGCTTACAAAGCCTCTATCGTGTAGGGGATTGTACGGAATGTTGTGCTCCGCTATTTGTGCTTTTACTGCTTCGGTTGTATAGTGTAGTAAAGGGTGGTACTTAATTATTTGGTTGGCTTCGTCCCACTCTACCTGCGGTAAATTTTCGCGTACAGCGGAATGTTCTGCGCGCAAACCTGTTATCCAAATTGCCTGACCGGACAAAGCACGCTTTAGAGGTTCTACTTTGCGAATATGACAACAAGCTTTGCGATGCTCCACACTTTCGTAAAAAGCATTTGGGCCATTGGTATGCACAAATTTTTCCAACAATTCGTTATTGGGATAATATGCTTTGATGTGCGATTGATAACGCTCGTTCGTACTAATCCATACACTGTATGTTTCGGAAAAGAGTCGGCCTGTATCAAGCGTAAAAATGCTCACTGGTAATTGATGGCTCAATATTTCGTGCGCAATCAATTGGTCTTCGAAACTAAAACTGCTGGAAAAAGTAACCTGATTGGGAAACAATGATACTAAATAGGCGATAGAATCGGGAATACTGAGTGATTCGATAGCTTGAACAATAGTAAGAATGTGCTGTGGAGTTGCTGTTGCCATTAAATATGTTAATAAATTATGGTAGTAAAATTTATTGTTGGTTGTAATAAAGTGCATTAGTAACTACAACAACAGCAAGAAATATGTGGTAATAATTGATTCATTTTGCCCATTAGTCTATAGAAATGATGTGCAAATATAGGTATTGTGTAAAAAATAGCCAATTAAAAAACCAATTCACCGAGCTTATTGTAGCACCTATCCCCACAACCGCAGATAAAATAAGTAACAGAATACCATACTGTCGAGTCCACCACTCCTTCACTAACTTGGCTAACAGCACACTTAATCCAACCGGGTACATCTGCTTACCCAACCAACAGAGTTTATTACTACCTTGTTAGTTAGTAGCAAGCGGGCTTCGAAGAAAATGTTGCTACCCTCTTTGCCGCAATATTTTGCAAAGCTGTGCTGCTATTTTTACGTTTTTTTATTAACAACCTCCTCGTCCGGTATTTACAACCCCAATTCCAGCTTCAAAAATTTAGCGGTATGGCTTTCTGTGCAATGAACCATAGCTTCAGGCGTACCTGTAAATAGCACCCGACCACCGCCATCGCCGCCTTCGGGGCCCAAATCGATGATGTGGTCGGCAACTTTAATAATATCGAGGTTGTGCTCAATAATCAATACCGTATTGCCTCTGTCTACCAACTTATTAACTACATCTACCAATAAATGAATGTCTTGAAAATGCAATCCGGTGGTGGGTTCATCCAATATGTAAAAGGTTTTGCCGGTATCTTTTTTCCCCAATTCGGTGCTTAACTTTACCCGCTGCGCTTCGCCGCCACTCAGGGTAACTGCCGATTGACCCAAGGTTACATAACCCAATCCTACATCCTGCAATACCTTAATTTTTCGATACAAATAGTTGATAGGTTGAAAAAAATCAACCGCTTCATCTACTGTCATGTTCAATACATCGCTAATACTTTTTCCTTTGTAACGAATTTCGAGTGTTTCGCGGTTGTAGCGTTTGCCATTGCATTTATCGCAATGCACATACACATCGGGCAAAAAATTCATTTCTATAACCCGCATGCCACCACCTTGACATTCTTCGCAACGTCCGCCTTTTACATTGAAAGAAAAACGCCCTGCATTGTAACCGCGTATTTTGGCTTCGGGTATTGCCGCAAACAAAGTACGTATTTCGGTAAAAAAACCACAATACGTAGCCGGATTGCTACGTGGTGTGCGTCCAATAGGACTTTGGTCTATTTCAATTACTTTATCAATATGCTCCAAGCCGCTAATGCTGCTATACTCCATTGGTTGTGTTTTGCTATCGTAGCAATGCTTACTTAAAATAGGGTACAATGTTTCGTTGATCAGGGTAGATTTACCGCTACCACTCACCCCGCTCACCACAATGAGCTTGCCTAGCGGAAACTGCACGTCCATGCCCTTGATATTGTTGCCTTTTACCCCTTTCAAATCCAAAATATGACCATTGCCGGCTCTGCGTTCTAGAGGTATGGCAATTCCTTTTTTGCCCGATAAATATTGTGCTGTATCGCTATTGCTAGCCAAAACTTCTTGCGGCGTACCTTGTGCTACAATATTGCCCCCAAAACGACCTGCCTTCGGGCCAATATCAATTAAATAATCGCTAGCCAACATTATGTCTTTATCGTGTTCTACCACGAGTACACTATTGCCAATATCGCGCAAATGCTGCAAAGCTGTAATCAATCGGTGATTATCGCGTTGGTGCAAGCCAATACTTGGTTCATCTAATATGTAGGTAATGCCTTGCAATTGCGAGCCAATTTGCGTAGCCAATCGAATGCGCTGTGATTCGCCGCCACTCAGCGTTTTAGACGAACGACCCATCGTTAAGTAAGTAAGCCCTACATCGAGCAAAAACTGTAACCTTTCCCGTATTTCTTTCAAAATATCTTTGGCTATGGTGTTCTGTTTGGCACTTAAGCGGTCTTCAATGCGGAGAAACCATTGCATGAGTTTATCCAAATTGGTATCGCTGAGTTCTGCAATGTTTTTTTCTGCCACTTTAAACCACAAACTCTCTTTTTTTAGTCGTGTACCTTGGCACGAAGTACATTTTTTTTCTTCCATGTATTTTTCTACCCAATCGCGCATTGCCTCGGTGCTGCTAGCGCTTGAAAACCAACGCTTGAGCATGGGTACAATGCCTTCAAATTCGCCCTCATAGGGCGATGCGGATACCGATTCATCAAAATCGGGGAGGGTATCTAGGCTACCATCCGGTTTACCAAACAGTAACGTATTGATGGCCGTTTGTGGTAAGTCCTTGATGGGTTTATCCAAACTGATTTTGTGGCGCTTGGCTACCGAAGCTGCATTTTTGTACACAAAAGCTTCGCGCTCTTCTCCCAAAGGCGCAATACCCCCTTCTTTGATCGATTTATTAAGATCCGGCAAAATGGCGGCCATGCTTACGGCAAATACGGTTCCCAATCCCTTGCACTGCGGACAAGCACCATACGGCGAATTGAACGAGAACGCATTGGGCGAGGGCTCTTCGTAGCTTATTCCGGTATCGATACACATTAGTTGCCGCGAATATTGCACCACTTGTTGGGTATCGTTCACCAACAAAAACAACAAATCTTTTCCCATTTTCAGGGTTTGTTGCACACTTTGGCTTAGTCGAACTTTCATATCATCCGCTACCATCAACCTATCTACCACTACCTCTATATCGTGAATTTTGTACCTATCAAGTTGTAATTTGGGCGTTAAATCCATCACTTCGCCATCTACCCGCACTTTTAAAAAACCTTTTTTACGTATTTCTTCAAACAATTCTCGGTAGTGCCCTTTCCGGCCACGTACTAAAGGGGCTAGCAAGGATATTTTTTGCTGAGAGAACTTTTTAAAAATGTCTGTTACAATTTCTTCCTCGCTAAACTTGGTCATTTTTTTGCCCGTGTTGTAGCTGTAAGCCTCTCCAATGCGCGCATACAACAACCGCATAAAGTCGTATATTTCGGTTACCGTACCTACTGTACTGCGCGGATTTTTGTTGGTGGTTTTTTGTTCTATTGAGATTACCGGGCTCAAACCGGTTATTTTATCTACATCCGGACGCTCCATATTGCCCATAAACTGACGCGCATAGGCACTAAAACTTTCCATATACCGGCGTTGCCCCTCATTGTAAATGGTATCAAAAGCCAACGACGATTTTCCACTGCCACTTACACCCGTAAATACCACTAATTGGTTTTTGGGTATAGCAATATCTATATTTTTCAGGTTGTGTTCTTTAGCGCCAAATACTTCTATGTAGGCTTGCTCTGTTGCGGTAACTGGTAATTGCTTGTTTGCTTTTGCCATAATGCTGATTGCTGAAAAGTAAAGATACTAGCACACCGCTTACCCTACACTACATTTTGCGATAGAAATAAGCACTTGCCATGTTTACTAACAAGCCCTTTCCTGAAATGTTGTGGTTGGCTTGGATACCTAGCTACTTTAGTAGCCAATGAAGCATTGCAAAAAGGCGGGGCTATCAACAACTACCACTCTCTTGTACAGCAGTTCCGGCTGCGTTGGGCTGCGCTATCGCTCCGGTACGCACCTTGCAGGATGCGCACCAAGCCCGTTACATCCGGCAGCCATTTAGCTTTAAATACAAAGGGCAACGATGTGGTTGTATTTGCAACATTCATAAATATTAACCGCAAGAATCTGAAGTAACGGATTACTATCCTCTATATGAATACTTACACCCCCGTTCACAGTACTGTTGGTAAATACTCCAAAAGCCATAAGCTTTACGAGGTATTCACATAACAACATATTATATTTATTAAATTTTAAACAGTTACTCAATTTTAATCAATGAATTCCTCTTTATTGGCCATTTATCATGCTGATACCTACACACAAAAGTGCCTTTCGGCGACTTTATTACCTATTTTGTAGGAAGTAATTGCTTATTTGAAGATAACTTTTGCATAAATGGTATTAGCTAGTGTAAGTTTGCAGTATTAAAAAAATAAAATAATGAATAAACAAAACCTGCTACTTACAATTTCAGCAATCCTTCTTTTTGCTGTAAGCTGCACAAAAACCGACACCGCCGGCACCAACTCTACCAATGCAAACTTTTCATCTATTAGCGCTAACCGAACCTTTCAATGGAATTCAACCAAAGTGCTTCCCCTCATTATTACCGGCATGAAAACCACCAACGAAATGACGGGCACTTTGATCATTAGCGAAAAAAAGTCGACAGTAAAATATTACTCCGGCTTACATAAACTAAGCGATAACCTATCGTTGCAATTAAGTATTCCCACTGCTTCCGATTCTGTAGAAATACAATTTGGGTCAATTAAAAAAACATATAGTTCCAAATCAGGCATTATTAAAGCCAATTATCTTCCAACGGTAGCACCCGATGAACAATAAAATGGACACTTCTATCATTTGATGACCCCACAAAACCAAAATCATGAAAAAAATATTCGCTCTTATTGCTTTTTTTACCCTTACAACCATTTCCCTATTTGCACAAACCCTTTCGGTGGATGCCGAATCGGGTAATAGAGCCATAGAAACCGGCAATTGCTGGGCAATGGGTTCTGTATCTTACACAAGCACAGCAGCTCAAGTTATTACCGGCAAATGGAGCATGCGCAGTAACAGCCCTACAAGTTTAGATCCTCAGGCTTGTTGGGTAAAATCGCCTTGGTTAAAACCTGCGTCAGGAAACATTACCCTCAATATTAAATTTGAAAGTAACACAGCCGCAACCCTTCGCCGAATCATTGCTTTATATATTCCTTACGACCCTACCTCACCAAGTGGCTTTGCAGAAGGAAAATCCGTTCGTTTCGATTCTACCGAATATAAATTACCCTTACCTACCACTAGCCAAAGCATCGCATTTTCTATGCCTAACGCCATTGCCAACAGCGGATTGCCTTATAAAATACAATTGAGTTTTGTAGGATCAGGCGGTACTACACGCTATAACATGGACGATTTGGTAATACCGGGAACCTATTTTGCAGACCCTACCAATAACTGCTTGCCCGTACAAGAAAA
>JAIXOS010000394.1 GCA_027486695.1 Chitinophagaceae bacterium
GGATGGTGGCAAGTAGCCCACAGCCCAACAACCAACGGGCGATTGGGCGAGGACTACTGCCAACCAGCCCGAACATAAGTTGCCCCATATGCTTTTGTTGAGAGCCCCTAAAAAAATCAAGGGGAATAGCTATTGGCCATTCCCCTTGAAAAAAGATGCATCTTGTATAATTATTTGATATAGCCCAAAATTTTGAGCATACTTTGTGCCGATTGTTCCTTAGCATACACCCAATCGATGAGGTTGCCATTTTTGTCGTATTCTACAATGATGTGTTTTGGCGATGGAATGAGGCAGTGTTTGATGCCGCCATAACCACTAATTTGGTCCTGATAGGCGCCCGTATGAAAGAAACCTACGTAAAGGGGTTCTTTATCGCTTTCATTAGCCGGTTCGGCTTCTACATATTTACCTTTGGCACGCAGTTTATTAATTACTTGTTCATCTAAGTCGGAAGTGCTAACGCTGCTGAGTTTGGGTAAAAATACTTCGTTGATGTGTTCTTCGCTGTCGTAATAGTCGTGGCTATCGCAGGTGATGCCGCCAAGTACTACGCGGTGGTATTCATTGTCCCATTTGTTAATGGGTAGCATCAAGAATTTTTCACCAATGCCCCATGTGTCGGGGAGGGTAGTGATAAACGAAGAATCGATCATGTACCAACACTCGCGGTCGTTTTGGTTTTTTTGGCCAATTACACTGTATATATGAGCCATGCTTTCGCCTACCGTAAAACTGCCAAATTCAGTATAAATATTGGGCATAGGTACGTTGGCTTTTTTGCACGATTTTTTGATATTGCCTACAATTTCATTGATCATGAATTGGTAATCGTACTCAAAACCTAGCGAATGCTTGATAGGAAATCCGCCTCCAATATTGATGGAGTCTAATTCGGGACAGATTTTCTTAAGCTGACAATACAGGTTGATGATTTTGTTGAGTTCGCTCCAATAATAAATGTCGTCTTTAATGCCTTTATTCAAAAAAATATGGAGCATTTTTAGCTGAAACTTATCTTCATTGCCTTCAATTTCATCTACATAAAATTCAAGAATGTCTTTTGGTCTTATGCCTAACCGCGAGGTGTAAAAGGGGAAATTGGGTTCTTCTTCGGCTGCTACCCGAATGCCCAATTTGAATGGTTCTTTTACCGCTTTTTTGTAGGCTTGTAATTCGTCTTTGTTGTCAAGTACGGGAATAACGTTTTTGAAGCCGGTATTAATTAGTTTGGCAATACGGTTGGTGTATTGTTTTTGTTTGTAGCCATTGCAGATAATGAAAATATCTTTCGTGATTTTTTTCTTTAGATACAATTGGTTAATGATTTCTATATCGTAGGCGTACGAGGTTTCTAGGTTAATGTTGTGGTTCAGTGCTTCTTCTACCACAAACGAGAAATGTGAGCTTTTGGTGCAATAGCAATAAAAATATTCGCCTTCGTATTTGTGCTTTTTGAAAGCATTGGCAAACATGGTTTTTGCTTTGTTTATCTGCATGCCAATTTTGGGCAAATAGGTAAGTTTCAGTGGTGTACCGTATTTGTCAATAATTGATTTTACATCTAATCCGTTGAATTGCAAGTAACCGTCGTCATTTACATCAAACCCTTCTTGCGGAAAGTGAAATGTTTGTTTCACTAATGAGGTGTAGGAATTGTTCATTAAAGAACCTTTGGTTTTAGCGTGATTGTAATTTATTGCACCAATGTATAAGTAGCCAACAAGTTTGCAAAAATAGTTGTTTGTATAATTTAAAAGCATAAAAAAAACCGAAGGCGTTGACCTCCGGTTTTTTCTGTATGGGAAACGATGTTTATTTAACAGATTCAATCAAAGCTTTGAAACTTTCAGGATTGTTCATTGCTAAATCGGCCAATACTTTACGGTTTAAATCGATACCTTTTACGCTCAATTTGTTGATGAATTGGCTATAAGTGAAAGTACCTTCTTCGCGCACTGCTGCATTGATACGAGCAATCCACAATTGGCGGTATTCGCGTTTTTTAAGTTTGCGACCAACGTAGCTGTAAGTTAAACCTTTTTCTACAACGTTTTTGGCAACGGTGTATACATTTTTACGTTTGCCATAAAAACCTTTGGCTTGGTCAAGAATTCTTTTGCGTCTTGCTCTTGATGCTACTGCATTTTTTGAACGTGGCATAATTATTAGTTTGTGTACAAGCCGCTTGAAGTAACAATTTGGCTTGTGTCTGTTTTAGAATGTTGTTGAAATAACTTTACTGTAGCAATGTACATTAACTACTTAAGTCCTAATAAGCGTTGAACAAAATCTTTGTTGGTAAGGCCTACCAAACCTTTTTTGTTGAGGGCACGTTTGCGCTTTTTAGACTTTTTGGTTAAGATGTGGCGTTTGAATGCTTTTTGGAAAGTGATTTCGCCTGTGCCGGTTACTTTGAAGCGTTTTTTGGCACTTGAGTTGGTTTTAACTTTTGGCATAAAAAATAATCTTATTAGAAGATTACACCCTACTGGCGGCACTCACAGGAGTGCACTTGTTGAACCTTTTGGGAAATGGGCTGCAAAAGTAGTTTTTTATTTTAAACTTACAAATAAATTATTGTTCTAGGTTGAAGAGATTGGATACTATGTACAGTTTATTAGAAAGTAATTTATGTAAAATGGAATTTAGGGTATACTATAAACAAACAAAAGGCAATGCTACTTTATGTAAGAAACATTGCCTTTCGTTTGTAAATTATTGATAGCGAAAAAGATTACGCTTCTTTTTTCTTTTTGGCAGTTTTTGGTGTTAGCATCAAAAACATACGCTTGCCTTCCAACTTGGGTAAGCTTTCCGGCTGACCAACTTCTGCTAGTCTTTCAGCAAATTTGAGTAGTACCAATTCTCCACGTTCTTTAAACATGATGGCACGCCCTTTAAACTGAACGTAAGCTTTTACTTTATTACCTTCTTGTAAAAATTTTTCGGCATGTTTTGCTTTAAAGTCAAAATCATGATCGTCGGTGCCAGGAGTAAAGCGAACTTCTTTTACTTCACTTTGCTTGGCGTTGGCCTTCATTTCTTTTTCCTTCCGCTTTTTCTCGTACAAAAACTTTTTGTAGTCAATGGCCTTGCACACGGGTGGGTCAGCATTTGGCGAAATTTCTACCAAGTCCAACTCTAATTGTTGTGCTATTTTAAGCGCTTCTTGAATAGGATAAATACCTACAGTTACATTGTCGCCAACTAAACGTACTTGTAAAGAGCGAATACGTTCGTTGATACGGTGTTCTGGCTCTTGTTGTTTGTATCTGGGGTTAAATCTTCCACCTGCCCCGCTTCCGCCTCTAAATGGTAATGCCATTAAAACTTATTTGGTTAATTGATTTTTTGTGAGCTAAAACTCAGCAATTGTACAAAATTAAGGATACAATTTATTTTTTTTGCAAAGTTATTCTTGCTAATGAATGTTTTGTGTGGCTTTGTTGCAGTCAAACAACTTAGTGCACAATGCATTTTCATAAAGCAATGTTGTAAAAATAGCTTATTCTGCGCTTTTGCGTTCAAAAATTTCTTTGCGAATATTTTCTACAAATTCAGAAGAAGCTATTGTGCCAGCATCGCCCTTTCCTTGGCGACGAACCGATAGTTGCTTTTCGTTCATTTCTTTTTCACCAATCACCAACATATAAGGTACACGGCTTAACTCAGCTTCTCTGATTTTTTTACCAATTTTTTCGTTTCGCTCATCTATTTCTACCCGTACGCCTACAGAAGTTAATTGATGCAATACCTCATTTGCGTAATCCATGAATTTATCGCTGATTGGTAAAATTTTCACTTGCAAAGGCGCTAGCCATACGGGGAATTTGCCGGCATAGTGTTCCAATAAAAAGCCAATGAAACGTTCGTGTGTGCCTAATGGTGCACGATGTATAATCAGTGGTGTGTCGGTTTCGTTGCTTTGTGTGGTGTAGTTCAGCTTGAACTTTCTTCCGGAGTTAAAATCGACCTGATTGGTTGCTAGTGTAAATTCTCTACCAATGGCACTCCAAATTTGTACATCTATTTTTGGTCCATAAAATGCCGCTTCGTCTTGCACTTCTATGAATGGGGTGCCTGTTTCAATCAATACCTTACGAACCATTTCTTCGGTTTCGCGCCATAGTTCGGGTTCATTCACGTATTTCTGACCCAATTTTTCAGGATTGTGTAAACTCAAACGCATTACATATTTATCTACTCCAAAAATTTTGAAGTATTTCAAATACATATCATTTACTGCTTTAAATTCCTGAAAAAATTGTTCTTTATTGCAATAAATATGGGCATCGTTCATGTGCAAACAGCGCACACGCATCAATCCAAATAGTTCGCCACTTTGTTCGTAGCGGTAGCAGGTGCCATATTCTGCAATACGATAAGGTAAGTCGCGGTAGCTTTTGGGTTCTGCTGCAAAAATTTTGTGGTGGTGCGGACAGTTCATTGCCTTTAAATAATATTTTTCTCCATCCATTTCCATTGGAGGAAACATACTATCGGCATAGTAGGGTAGGTGCCCACTTGTTAAGTACATGCTTTCTTTGGCAATATGCGGAGTAACCACCCTTTTGTATCCGGCAGCATTTTCCGTTTCTTTGGCCAGTTTTTCCAATTCTTCAATAATAATTGTGCCATTAGGCATCCAAAGAGGTAAGCCTTGGCCTACATCATCGTCCATGGTATAAATACCTAATTCTTTTCCCAGTTTTCTGTGGTCGCGTTTTTTAGCTTCTTCCAACAGCAACAAATATTCGTCTAACTCTTTTTGGTTAGGGAAGGTAACTCCGTAAACACGGGTGAGCATTTTATTTTTTTCGTTGCCTTTCCAATAAGCGCCCGCAATACTTGTGAGTTTAATTGCCTTGATGTGTGCGGTGTTTGGTATGTGAGGACCCCTGCACAAGTCGGTAAAATTACCTTGTGTGTAAAAAGTAATGCCTCCGTCTGTTAGGTTGCTGAGTAAGTCAAGTTTGTATTCATCTCCCTTTTCTTCAAAATAGGCGATTGCCTCAGCTTTCGCAATTTCTTTCCGAATAAACGAGTTGTTTTTTTTGGCCAATTCGTTCATCTTTTTTTCAAGCAAGAGTAAGTCTTCCTCACTCATTTTACGATCGCCCAAGTCCATATCGTAGTAAAAGCCTTTGTCGAGCGCAGGGCCAACCCAAAATTTCACTCCTGGAAAAAGTTCTTCAACGGCCTCGGCCATTAAATGTGCCGAAGAGTGCCAAAAAGTGTTTTTACCCTCGGCATTGTCCCATGTAAGTAAACTTAATGTGGCGTCGGCATGAATAGGTCGTGTGGCGTCCCAAATTTGTTGGTTTACATTGGCGGCCAATACTTTACGAGCAAGACCTTCGCTAATTGATTTGGCAATATCAAGCGCACTAACACCCGCTTCGTACTGCCTTACTGCTCCATCCGGAAAACTAATATTAATCATAGTTGCTACTAATTCTGGTAATGTTAAGGACGCAAATGTAACGATTGCAGCAACGTAAAATATGCGCATTTCTTTGGCACTATGTAAAAACCTTAACGCTTCTTTATCAAAGTATATTAGATTGCAACAATAATTTTGCAAAATGAAGTTAATTTATACATTGTTTTTTTTCTGGTTGTGTCTTTTTTCACAAGCATCGGCTCAAAATTTAACAGGCATATGGAGAGGCTACTTTGTTCAGCAAGCTTTTGACATGCTTACCGGGCAGTTTAAGGAGGATAGGTATAAATATGAAATACAAATTAATAATTTGTCGTCCAACGCTTTAGAGGGCGTAACCTACAGTTATAAAACCACTGTTTTTTATGGAAAAGCAAAAATGCACGGTATTTACAACGCTAAAACCAAAAATATTGTCCTGAAAGAAAGCAAAATGTTGGATTTGAAAATAACCGACGGTAGCGAAGCTTGTATTATGACTTGTTATTTAGATTATACTAAAGAGGGGAAAAAAGAAACTTTATCAGGTACTTATATCAGTGTAAATAATGATAAGAAAACAGATTGTGGCAATGGAACGGTGTATTTGGAGCGAGTTAAGAATACGGACTTTGAAAAAGAACCTTTTTTATTTAAAAAATACAAGCCTTTAGTAAAAAAAGGAGCCACAAACACACCGCCCGCAGTTGGTAATTTACCTAAAAAAAACATCCCTGTACCCTTTACTAACAAGAAGCCAAATGTTAATATAGGTAAAAAAAATATCTCAACAGCCGGTAAAAAAATGGTTCCATTAACCAATAATATAAAAAAGCAGTTGAAGCCTGGTGCTGAGGCGTTTGTACAAAACAAAATCAACAAAGTAAACAATGCTGCGGAATTGACTGTTAAGAATCATGAGCAAACCGACTCTACACTTAATGCTAATGCCACTGCCTCTGCAACACCCAATATGGTACAACCACACGATTTGGTGCTTGAAGTTCCCAAAGTATTACTTGAACGCAAAAATGAATTAGCCAAGAAGCTAATTGTTAATGCGCAATTGGTAACTATAGAATATTTTGACAATGGACAAATTGATAATGATTCTATTACTGTTTACCACAATAACAAAATAGAAATTGATGGTGCCCGCTTGAGTTATACACCCATTCGGCTACAAATACAGTTAGATGCAGAACATCCTTTGCACGAAATAATTACGGTTGCCAATAATTTGGGTAATATTCCTCCTAACACTGCACTGATGGTAATAACGGCAGGAAAAAATAAGTACGAAGTGTTCATTACTTCCGACAAAAAGAAAAACGCCAAGGTCGTATTAGAATACAATCCCAAGGGCGACGCCGGTGTTATTCAATAAGTATACTTTTTTACCTATTAAATAGGTACTCGTTGAAAATACTACTTCAAGAGAGGTGTATAGGCAATATTTTTAGCTATACAGAATATAAAAGTGCAACAAACACTACATTTGCACCCGATTTTAATTCACAAAACAAAGAATGCGTTTATTATGAAAATTATGAAGTTTGGTGGTACCAGTGTTGGTAAGCCGGAGCGTATGCATCAAGTATCGGAATTGATTACCAAGGATAACGAATCTACCATTGTTGTTCTAAGTGCTTTAAGTGGCACAACCAATGCTTTGGTAGAAATAAGCAATTGTTTAGCAAAGGGTGATAGAACTGCCGCCAAAAACAACATAGATGCGTTGGAAAAGCATTATCGTGCTTTTGTCATCACATTGGTAGAATTAGAACACAATAGAGCAAAAGCAAACGCAATTGTAGCAGAGCATTTTGAATTTTTGAACATCATTTTGCGCATTTCTTTTAGCGATGCTTTAAATAAAGATATATTGGCTCAAGGCGAATTGTTAAGTACCAAACTGTTTTGTGTGTATTTAGAGGAGCGTGGTATTGATCATTTATTGTTGCCAGCATTGGAGTTTATGTCAATCGATGCCAACGAGGAGCCGCAATTGAACGCCATAAAAGCCAAACTTAGTCAAATTTTGTTGCAACATCCATCCAAAAAATTATTTATTACACAAGGATACATTTGTAAAAATGCCAAAGGTGAGGTAGATAATCTAAAGCGTGGAGGAAGCGATTATACAGCTTCGTTAATAGCAGCAGCTATCAATGCATCGGTTTGTGAAATTTGGACTGATATAGATGGTATGCACAACAACGATCCACGTATTGTAAATAAAACTGTTGCTATTGAGCAACTTAGTTTTGAAGAAGCGGCAGAGTTGGCTTATTTTGGAGCAAAAATATTACATCCTACGTGTATTTGGCCTGCACAACAACAGCAAGTGCCGGTGAAATTGCTTAATACTATGCAGCCCGAAGCAAAAGGAACGGTTATTACGCAAGAAGCAGGTAGTGTTGGCGTGAAAGCCGTAGCCGCAAAAGATGGGATTACGGCTATTAAAATAAAAAGTAGTCGTATGTTATTGGCCTATGGATTTTTAAGAAAAGTATTTGAAGTGTTTGAGAAGTATAAAACGTCGATAGATATGATTACCACTTCAGAAGTAGCGGTGTCGGTTACCATCGATAATGATGCTCATTTAAACGATATTGTGAATGAATTGGCGCCATTTGGTACTGTAGAAGTAGATACGAATCAAACAATTGTATCGATTGTGGGTAATGAAATTGCCAAAACGGAAGATGTATTGCGCAAGTTATTTGATGCTATCAACGAAATTCCGGTACGTATGGTAAGCTATGGTGGTAGTCCGCATAATGTATCGTTATTACTGCACAACAATCATAAAGTAAAAACTTTGCAACTCCTAAACGCAGGATTATTTGGTTTGTAAGATATTGCTAAAGCATAATTTTTTTGTTTAAATGAAGAAAGTCGGTATTGTGCCGGCTTTTTTTGTGCAATTAACTATAGTGGTGTTTGTGGTTAAGATGGGTGTGTGGCTGAAGCATATATCGTTTTAAATTAGAGGAGTGTAATAGTTTGGCATAGCATTTGTAACAATTGGGATAGTTATCTGTTAAATAGGTAGCATTCCCAATTATTAAAACTAAATTCTTTGTTATGCTATTCAAATTGAAATTCAATACTATCGCTATTGCTACAGCGGTGGCATTGGTAGCTGCTATAGCAATTTTACCTCTCAATAAGTTGTCTGTAAAGCAATACAATACGGCACAAGATTATACTTGTTCTTACAAAGGTCAATTGATTGTTCACCATTATTATACCACCAATCTTTTTGGATATAGGATTAGCGATGGTTACGAAACAGAGAAGAAGGGTATTGCACCTGCCAATTATCAAATAAAGTGCTTGGATGAAAGAGCGGGTAAGTAGAAATGTATTTTCGCTAGCAAGATAGTATAATTTATGGTTCATCTTTTTCGATGTGCCAACTAAACTGTAAATTTGCCACTTCAAAACAAATACATTACACAAAAATAGTATTATGGGAAGGATTTTTGAGGTGCGTAAAGCTACCATGTTTGCACGTTGGGATAGAATGGCCAAGCAGTTTACCCGAATTGGTAAAGAAATTGTCATTGCGGTTAAAGCTTCCGGTCCCGATCCCGCCACAAATCCGGCATTGCGTCGTTGCTTTCAAAATGCGCGAAGTGTTGGTATGCCAAAAGATCGTGTAGAAGCAGCTATTAAACGGGCGCAGGGAAAAGATACAGCCAACTACGAGGAAATTTTATACGAAGGATATGCACCGCATGGAGTAGCCATATTAGTAGAAACTGCCACAGATAACCATGTTCGCACAGTTGCTAATGTAAAAAGCCACTTTAATAAAGGCAATGGTGCAATGGGTAATAGCGGAAGTGTTAGTTTTCAGTTTAAAAAAATGGGCGTATTCAAGCTAAAGCCTGAAGGATTGGATATGGATGAACTAGAGCTGGAATTAATAGACCACGGTTTAGACGAATTAGGTGAAAGCGTTGGAGAAAATGAAGAACCAATTCTTGTACTACGTTGTGCTTTTGTTGATTTTGGTAGCCTGCAAAAAGCGCTGGAAGACAAAGCAATCACACCTATCAGTGCCGAATTTGAGTGGATACCCACCACTACAGTACCGGTAACCGATGCACAAGCCGAAGATGTTTCTAAATTAATAGAAAGATTGGAACAAGATGACGACGTAAACAAAGTGTTCCACAACATGGGATAAAAGACTACACCTAGCAATTTTAATAGGTACTTGTATTACCTTATATAAACGGCAACCTTCATTAGAGGTTGCCGTTTGTTGTATAATAAGTAATTACTTGCTGGGCTATAGTGTCAATTGGTTGTAGTTGCATACAACGGAAGTGTTTTTTGGGGCAAGTGGCCGTTCCAAAGTTGCTACAAGGTTGGCACTTGAGGTTGGGCACTATAAAATTGGTATGTTTACTATTTTTCGGTACGCTAGAACCATAATAAGGTTCTACTGCAAGTTTAGGCGAAGTGCCTCCCCAAATGGCTACTACATTTTTTTGGTAAGCACAGGCAATGTATTGCATGCCCGTATCGTGCGAAACCACTACTTTAGATTGTCTTATCAAATCGGCACTTTCGTTAAGGCTAAATTTACCACAAGCATTGTATATTTTTATCGAATCTATCTGGGCAATTGCATCTCCCTCTAATGCATCTTCTTTGCCTCCAATTAAAATGATTGGGTAAGGTATTTTAGTGCACAATTCCTGTAATTTACCTACAGGTAATTTTTTGGTGAAATAGGATGCGCCAATAACTACTGCTACAAAACCATGTAAATGTGAAAAAGGTAAATCTGATGTAGCTACCCTGTCGGAGGGTGCAATAAAATAATCCAGTCCTTTGCCGTCGTCCTTTACACCAAGTGGAGCAACTGCGTTTAAACACCGTTGACTAATGTGAATTTGAGGCATCCAATCAATCCCGGTTTTAGTCAGTAAAAATTTTTTTTTTTTTTTTTTCTGATAGGTGCTAACCGTGGTGTGCAATGCCTTAGCTATGCGTACGGAGCGATAGTTTTTATGTAGGTCTATTACGTAGTCATACTTCTCTTGTTTCAATAATTGAATCAGTTGTGGTAAGTTGTTATCTAAATAAAAAAACTTACTGATGTATGGATTGTGTTCCATAACCTGTTGAAAGCTTTTTTTGCAAACAAAATGTAATTCAGCCTCCGGCAATTGGTTTTTGGTACATCTGATTGCTGGGGTAGTAAGTACAATATCGCCAATAGATGAAAAGCGAATAAATAAAATTTTCATGCCGTAAAACTAAGCGAAACCTATAAATACTGTTTGTAAGCTTGCGCAACTTTATCAAGCTTCTAAATAATCCAAGTCTTTATGAAAAGTTTCCTCTGTATAAAAAAGTGCTACCAAGCCAATAATCAGTACAACGGTTCCGGTAATCCATCCGCTAGTTACATAGCCCAAGCTTGGTTGCATGGCTACAAACAACCACGACACCAAGTTAAGTGAGCCGCGCACCATGTTGGGAACAGTGGTGGTTACGGTAGCCCTGATATTGGTGCCAAATTGTTCAGCTGCCATGGTTACAAACATTGCCCAAAAACCTGTTCCAAAGCCGAGTAGCGCACATATCCAATACATTTGTGCTGCTGTACGTATGCCGCCAAAAAAATAATACACTACTCCTACCGTTGTAATGGCATAAAAGAAATAAACAGCATTTTTGCGGCTTTTGAACCATTGGCTAATCAGCCCGCTCGCAATATCGCCAATAGAAATAGCTGCGTAAGCGTACATCACAGATTGTCCGGGATCAATAGCGCCCTGAACGCCCATTTTTTCACCAAATTCTTTTGAAAAAGATATTAAAATACCTATGCAGTACCAAGATGGTAAACCAATCAAAATGGCTAGTAAGTATTTTTTTGTATTACGCCAACTTTGAAATAGGGTAAAAAAACTGCCTTTTGCAATGTGTGTAGCTGCTTGAACACTTTTGAACATACCACTTTCTAGTACACCCACCCTTAGCAGTAGTAATAAAAAGCCTAGTCCTCCTCCAATAAAATAGCACATGCGCCATCCTTCATAAGTGATAGGGTTTACAAAATACTCTTTTAATATATAAGCAAATACCGCTCCTGTTAAACCGATTCCGGCTACCAACGAAGTGCCCAAACCTCTTTTTTCTTTTGGCAATAATTCACTCACTAAGGTAATGCTAGCACCTAATTCGCCCGCCAAGCCAATGCCGGTAACAAACCTGATAAAAGCGTATTGATTGACCGTTTGTACAAAACCATTGGCAATATTGCCAAGCGAATACATCAAGATGGAGGCAAAAAGTACTTTCATTCGGCCGTATTTATCCCCCAATATGCCCCAAAAAATGCCGCCAATTAATAAGCCAATCATTTGTACATTGATGATAAATAAGCCACTGTCGGCAAGTGCTTTTTCGTTTAGGCCTAACGACTTTAAAGAGGGGATGCGAATAATACTGAAAAGCAACAAATCGTAAATGTCTACAAAGTAGCCAAGGGCACCTACCAATACTGGTATGGAAAAAATGCCCACCGTTTTTTTATTCATATGCAGGTTTAATGTGCGGCAAAATAAACAATAATCGTTCATATTGCGGCTTTGCAAAGTGAGAGATGTTTATTCATATACTTATTGAATAGTATTTGATTGCTCATTTTTCACGTAACAACGGTATAAAATGTTTACCATTTGCATAAAAAAACAATTTTTCTTGACTTCTTGTAATAAATTGCCTTTTTACTATACCTATTTATCAATTAAAAACTTTCAGCATGAAGCATTCTCTACTGTCGGCAATCATGGCAGCCGTTATTACGATGCCGGCGTTTGCGCAGGTTAAACCCATTAAGTATGAAAAGTACACACTTCCCAACGGACTTAAAGTCATTTTACATCAAGACAAGTCGGCACCAGTGGTAGCCGTTTCTGCCTTGTATCATGTAGGTTCTAAAAATGAAGACACCTCCAAAACAGGCTTTGCTCACTTTTTTGAACATTTGATGTTTGAAGGAAGTCAACATGTTAAGCGTGGCGAATTTGATAAATATGTAAGTAATGCCGGAGGCGAAAACAATGCCAATACCACACAAGACAGAACCTATTATTACGAACTTTTTCCGAGCAATCAATTTGCTTTAGGATTGTGGCTCGAAAGCGAAAGAATGCGTCACGCAAAAATTGAAGATATTGGCGTAGCTACCCAAAAAGAAGTAGTGAAAGAAGAAAAACGTCAACGAATCGATAACAGGCCATACGGAACCATCATCGGCGAAATATTTAAACGCGCTTTTAAAGTGCATCCATACCGTTGGCAGCCAATTGGCAGTTTAGAACATTTAACCAATGCCAAATTGCAAGATTTTATCGATTTTTATCACACTTTCTACGTGCCTAATAACTGCGTATTGACGGTAGCCGGCGATATTGACATAGCACTCACCAAAAAACAAATTGAGGCCTACTTTGCCACCATCCCTAAAGGACAGCACGCAATTCCGCGCCCTACTATCACCGAACCTGCACTGAACGCCGAAGTGCGCGACGTAATTGAGGATAACATACAGTTGCCTGCTGTTGTAGAAGCTTATCGTGCACCCAAACAGGGCACCGACGAATACTATGCTTTTAATGTACTCAGTACTATTTTGTCGGGTGGAAATAGCGCACGCCTAAACAAAACAATTGTTGACGACAAGCAACTAGCGGTAGCTTCCGGTGCATTTAATTATGCCTTAGAAGATGCCGGCCTCTTTATTGTATATGGTATTGCTAACGCCGGCGTACAACCTAACGAATTGGAAAAAAACATCGATTCATTGATTGTGGATGTGCGTACCAAACTAGTAAGCGAAAAAGAATTGCAAAAGGTTAAAAACCAAACCATTACCAGCTTTGTAACAAGAAACGCTACAATGGAAGGAATTGCCGAAACATTGGCCAACTATGAGGTGTATTTTGGCGATGCCAATCTCATCAATACAGAATTGCAAAAATTTGAAAAAGTAACGCGCGAAGATTTGCTAGCAGTGGCAAAAAAATATTTGCAAAACAACAATAGGGTAGTATTGCACTACGTGCCAAAGGGTAGTAAAAAATAAGTTTTTTGGGGAGCGCAGCATCCATGCAACTATCAACTGTGGTCCCGCTTTTCGCTCATAGTCCTCATTCCGCTTTGCTGCATTGCGGGCTATCCGCTGCAATCGGGGCTAGATGGGCAGCAAAAGAAACACATAGGAACTTGGGAATAGAAAAGCAACTTGGAATTTTTTCTGTAATGAACATGATTATCTTATTCGTTTTTTTAAAC
>JAIXOS010000099.1 GCA_027486695.1 Chitinophagaceae bacterium
CCTCCTTTTGGCAACGTGGTGGTGCAAGACCCAATAACAACATTTTTGAAATTGATGGCTACGAAATCGACTCTAAAACCTATGTTGGTGCCAATAATCTGTATGTAGATTTAGCACCAAAGGGATTAAAATATGCACCTTGGCCGCACAGAGTGGGCATTCCTTTTACAGTGGATAAAGATGGTTGGTTTTTAGATGCCTACGAATTTACGCCCGAAGGCGTTATTTTTTATGATAATGGAAAAATTGTGGCTAAAGCCGAATGGAACCATCTAAATGTGCATCAAACCGTTTGGTTAACAGCTTTGAATGGAGTAGGTAAAGTAGATACCGCTCAGTTACCAGGAGAATCTATTTTTAAGTATTTCCGTTATTATGCCAAAGATTATCCCGGCATCACCATTTTGCCTAATGGCAACTTTGAATACAATTCAAATGGACACGATGCTACAAAACCTTTGTGTTGGTTAGCAGAAGGTACAAAAGGGGCATTGAAAGTGGTAGAGGGTGCTGCTTTTAAAGACGATTACAAGCTATACATAGGTGCTTCGGTGCAGCATAGCAATACCTTGTCGCAAACCATTGAATACATCAATAATGGCGAATATCAATTTAGCGCAATGGTAAGGTCCTCTGGCGGACATAAGGATGCTTATATAAAAATATTTGGCTATGGTGGGAAAGAATTATTGTTACCCATTGTAGCATCAGATAAATGGAAAAAAATAGCCATTCCGTCTGTTAATGTTACAAATAATACGGCATCATTTGCAATAGTTTGTACTGGCGAAGCCAATCAATGGGTAGAAATTGATGATGTCAATTTTATGAAACCATTAGGAAAAAAAGACAAAGCGCCAAAATTGGAACCAATGTTTGAAAAAAATGGTCCAATGTGGAAGGTGGCAGTTAAAGAACCCGTGTACTTTCCCGGCGACCAACGTTTCTTTTTCTTTGACCGAAATGTAGGATATGGCGATACAATTTCGGTAAGCTTACAAATCAAGGCCGATGAAATGGCCAATACTACGCCTATTGCCCGAATGCCCAAAAAAGGCAACGCAGGATGGGGCATTCAATTGCGAAATAATGGAGGTATCATATTCAGAATTGGTAGCAACGAAAACCATACCGATGTTGTGGCCGACGACGTATACCAAGCGGGTAAAATGGTAAAAATTACTTGTGTTTTTGAAAATGGAACAGCATCAATATATAAAAATAATCGCTTAATCAAACAGCAGTCTAATATTACCCAAACTACAAAAGATGCTACCACACCAGGAAAGCTCGGTACCGTGGGTAAAGATTTTGAAGTCGTTGGCGATGTAATGATGCAAATGGGAAATTCCGATAAGGACAATAAAGTGATGAAAAATTTCAAGGGGCATATTCAAAATGTGCGCATTTATAATCGATTGAATATTCAATAAATTAAAAATAATAAAACATGCTTAAGCAAATTTGTATAGTTGCAATGATGGCAATTACTGCCAATGTCTCTGCCCAATCAAAAGAGGCAAAATCAATATTACCAGGTGGTAACGATAAATGGACAATGGTTTGGAACGATGAATTTAACTACAGTAACAAAGAACTAGATAGAGATTGGATTTCGCAAAACGCCCCAAGCGGACATATTTTGTGTAGCCGTTGGCGCGAAAATGCAGTAGTGAGCGATGGTTCTTTGAAGTTGATTAACAAAAAAGAAAAACGTGGTGGACAAGAATGGACTTCGGGCAACATTTGGTCTAGGGAACAATTTCAATATGGCTATTTTGAATGTAGGTACAAATATGCCGCTGCACCTGCTACCAACAACTCTTTTTGGTTAATGACGCAAGGTATTACCCCAACAGAAGGTAAAAAATTTGAAATTGATATCAACGAAGGCCATTACCCCAACGAAGTGAACACCAATGTGCACAATTGGAGCGATTTTTTTATGGAAGGCGATAAAAAACGCCACTATTCTTACAGCAAAGCATTTCATTTTGGCACCAAACCTGATTACAACATTCAGTTAGAAATACCCATTACTACCAAAAAAATCCGCATGATTTCTAACAATCCGGCACATTTTAATGTGGGTGAATTGCGAGTGTACAATGTTAACAAAGGGGGCTATCCCGATGCATTTTCAGCCACAGCCGATAAAGATGTACCTGGTTTAATCAATTATGTAAGAGACGAAAAAACACAAATCAATGTAAGTGGTGTATTGAAACCGGAAAGCAATTTTAAAAAAGAAAACTTAGCCGATGGTAAGGTAGAATCAAGATGGACTACCCAAAAAGAAGGCGAAAAATGGGTGGAGGTTGAATTCAGCGAAAACAAAACCGTTGGCTGCATACAGTTTTTGAATGGTTGGTTTGGAAACGGTACTTGGCAAGGACTAGTCAGCGATTACAAAGTTCAATATTGGAATGGGACAACTTGGGTAGATATCGCTACGTTCGATTTAAAAAATGGGGCCTACAATTTTGCTAAAGATTACCATACTTACGGATTGGATTGGACAAAAGAGGAACTCGTATTTTATTTCGACGGAAAAGAAATTCGTAGAATGAAGAACGATTTCTGCTACAGCCCTTCACCCATTTGGTTAAGTTTGGCTATCATTAATTGGTCGGGCAAAGTAACGGATGCATTAGATGGTACCGCTATGGAAGTTGATTATGTTCGGGTGTTTAAACGCAAATAAATTCTCGAATAATCTATTGTTATTATTTTTTATCAATGCTTTATCATGGAAAAAAAGGCTATTCGTTTTTGCCTCTCGTTTATTTTACTATTATTAATTATTCATTGTTCAATAGCACAAGAACGTTTAACATCCCGATTTACCTATTTTGCTAACGATCCTCAATGTTATCAATATGCCAGCTTTTGTTGGCAACACAAATTGGTTACAAAAAATAGAGCCGTATTAAATTATACAACCGATAAACAACTGCATTATAGGTACACGCCTGCATTTAAAGGGCTTTCTGGCAATGCTGAAGTGTTTATTTACAAGTATAGTGGGGTGAAAAATATGGACAAACGTGTGTTGGTTGAAGTATTTCATGCAGGTAAAATAGATTCTTTGTATGTAGATTTTAATACTACAAAAGATGAGTGGGTAAGCCTCGGAAAATTTGCATTTAAAGGCGAAGGAAGAGAATTTGTACAGTTTACGCGAATAGCGGAGGAAGGTAGCCAACTCATTACGCCCATTTTACCCATCCGTTTTGATTTGTATTACAATACCAAAACCCGCCCACAAACAACCGAGGAGTCAGCTGCAATCTTGCCCTTGGGTTTATCAAAAAAAGGGAGTTGGAAAACTATTGGCAACAGCGGTTATCGTTCGCAACTAGCTAGTTTTCTGAGTACCAAAAAGGGCGATGAAGCAATATGGAATCCCGGCAAAGCCATGCAGGGTAAACTCAATATCTATCTCTATAAACCCAACACAACCTCTAAGGATGTATACAAAGTTGCGCACAATGGTAAAGTAGATGAAATTCAGTTACCCAATTTGATGTTCGCAAATTTGGATTTATACAATCCCGTCACCACGCAAGGTTGGTACAAAATGGGCGAATTTGATTTTGCAGGTAAAGGGAATGAATACGTGCAGTTGCAAAAAAAGGCAAACGATACCTCAGTTCTCGATTGTATCATGTTTGAAAAAGTACAGTTAGATGGTACCATTTTGGACAGAACGATTGTTACTACAGCCGAGTTTTCGGGTCAATTGCCATCAAGCATAGCAACTATTTCGCTTGAAGAAAAAATAGCCCAAACAAAATATCCGGTTGGGCTGTCGCCCAATAACAATGGCGAAAGTGTAGTTACAAGCTCTAAAAATGGGTCTACTATTTATTCAAGAGCTTTGTAAAAAAAAAAAAAAACACCCCATTTTATTTGGAATCCTTGTAGTACCGAACCCGGCGATTATAGTTTGTATTACTATGTATACCATATGCCCAATACCAATGGTACTTTTGAAATAAAAGCGAATGGCGAACAAAAAGTAACGCCAGTTACCACCAAACAACTTACTGTA
>JAIXOS010000315.1 GCA_027486695.1 Chitinophagaceae bacterium
TGGACGCTTACAAGGGTATCCTTATTAGATTTGAAAAACTAAACATCACGTGGTGGAATATGCTATGGTTAAGCATTATAGCCATATTTCTAAAAAAATTAAAAAGTTAAACAACTTCTATATGTTGGATAACTAAATAAACTAGATAAAATGGTTTGCGAAGTACTTGAACTCGCTAATAAATTATTTCCCCAAAATCGACTCACTTGCACAATCCCTTCAGCAACCAGTGCAGGCACACCTCTCTTATTAAGAACACAAATAGCACATTTTTTCTTATCAACTATACCATTGCAACTAATGGTACCCTTGTAACGCAATTCGCTAGTTTTACACACATAACCAATCAAATGCATAGTGGTAAATATTTTTATGCCTAGTTTTTTTACCACTCTAAAATGAAAAATAGTAATTCCATTGCTACCGCTTAATTCATGAAAATGAACAACATCGGGTTCTTCTGTTCTTAATACATGTTCAAAAAATTCAATCCCGGACGAAGGTCGATTACCAATAATCAATTGCTTGTCTACCAAACTCGACTCTGGATATTCGATAATTTTTATGTTATTATAATAGCTATACTGAATTACGTTATTTTTAAATGTGGGTTTTAAGATAGCAACATCTAACCCCGCATTCCTAAGCCATTCAGCCAAAGTATATACATACACTTCTGTTCCTGCAGTGTGTTCTGGTAAAAAATATTTTAAACAGAAGAATACTTTCATTAGCATTGGTGATATAAAAAATATTATTTTCTTGCAACTGTAATGGTATCAAAAGCTACATTTACCGGATTCATTAAGAGACCTCTAACCTTGGGTATTGGCGCTAGCAGCTTATTACCTATATTCTTTATTTTATTAATCCATAAGTTTGTCCGCGTACCACTATTAAACGGATCTGAAACAGAGGCTCCGGGATAATAAAATCCTGTTTTGTGTGGTATTCCAAATGCGTTTAACTCGGCCGATTCCGTTATACATACAATCGTTTCTAAATCGTTCACCTGATTCAATATCTTCATACCATCGGCATGTACCCGCCATGCATCAATTGGACTAGGACAACATGGATAACTATAACTGTTGATTGTAATGATATAGCCCCCCTTTTTGGTAATTCTTTTTAACTCTTGATACCAGAGCCAAAATTGCTCTACATGTGCCAAAACCTGATCAGAGAACACAATGTCGTAGGTTTCGTCGGCAATTGGATAATGCAAAGGGTTGTTTGCGAGCAAAAAATTGGGGTTTTTGTCAGCCCCTTGTATAAAATTGGGTCGAACGTCTAACACATCGTATTGGCAGGTTGCATTCAATACTTTGGTAGTAGCCTCATATATGGTAGGGTAGCCTGCCGGTCCAATTTCTAATATTGTTGAGGCTTCATTAAAATACGATGTGGCATATTTATGCCATAAAAGTTTGCTATTTAAATGTCCCATTGTGTATTTTTTTGATAAACTCCAGAAATTCGTGTTAGCAAAGTGTAGCTATTTGACATTTCATTAAGAAACACCCTTGGCATTTGCACGAGAGAGCTAGAGGAAGTCAACAAACTCGGAATAGTTGTTAATGCCAAATCTATACCGCACTTTTTCATTACACTTTCGGATTCCTGCCAATTAACTATATCGGTATAATGGCCATAAGGGTATGCAAAAAATCGGCAGGCAATTCCAGTATGGCTTTCTATAATTTGTTTATTTTTATTTACTTCAAGTTCCTTTGTATGCATATCGATATTCGAAAACCGAGCGTGGGTATGTGTATGTGCACCGATTTCGCAAATACCACTTTGGTGCATTTCAATTAATTGAACCCAGTTCAACATTGTAGGCGCGGTTAGTTGATGCTGAATGAACAAGCTATTGGTTTTATATTGAAAATAACCCCTATTACTATCCACATGATTCAAAAACAAATTTTTCAATTGTAAAAAAATAGCCTCTTTTGAACTACGTAGATAATCTTCTTTTGTAATAACCACCCCATAATCGCTAAGATCAAACTCCAATTCGTTATTTACTATTTCTTCTATGCTATACCACCAAATGAAAGGATTAGGGGTGTCTATAAAATCGGTACTAACAAAAACACTAAACGGAATGGCATACTTACGAAATATTGGAAATGCATATTGGTAATTATCTTCATACCCATCGTCTAAACTAAAGTGTACAAACCGTTTGTTACTTGTTTGTTTTTGGGTAAGTAGTAGGTGGACAGTTTGCAAATTAACAAACACAACATCCATTTTTTGTAACGAGATGATTAGTTTTTCCAACTGCGTTGGTGTTAGTTCAATAAACTGATTCCACTTACTAAACCCATCCCTAGGCACAATTCTATGTAAGCAAAAAATAGCGCCTTTATTGCCCGTGCTCAATAAATAAAAGTATATTTTGTAAAAAAAATTAGTATTCAATTTTATTACAAAATGAGTAATTATGTTTACGATGGAATATTTGTTTGGCAAGCGTTTGGGGTATTTACTCGAAAGTAATTTAACGATAATTGATTCTGCATTAAATAGTTATTAAATAGATTAAAAAATGCTTAATTCTAATTAGTCAAATAAACTTACACTTATTCTACACATGCACCACTTATTGCTTTGTTTGTTATGCCCATTGCGAAATACATTTTGCGTTAGGGATTGCAGCGATTACCCCACAGCCGACATCCTGAAAGGTGGCGGCGAGGAGTAAAAGCGTAAAGCCCGCCCCGAAGGGGAACGCCCTATTTTAATATTATAGGCAACTAAACTGCATTCCAATATTGCCACTAGCGAACGGGGTTTGGTTTTGTGGTAGGGTAACTATATTTTTGATTAATAAAATGGGTGCTCTGTTGTTGCTTATGCAATGCATACGTTGTGGCCGGGCTTTTTAACGCCTTTTTTACTGCCCAACATGACCATAGACGCTATTAACACCAATTTGTTGGCAATTGCCGCACATGCCGAGGCCAATGCCCAACTTAACGACTCCTTTAAAGTCTATTTAAAGCAACAGCCGCCCGCACACATTGATGCACTTGTGCAAGAACTGAACCAACGAATAGAGCCGCAAATAGATTGCAAACAGTGTGGTAACTGTTGTAAAAGTTTGCTGATAAATGTTTCTAACAGCGAAGCGGACGCCCTAAGTACGCATTTGCAACGCAGTCGTACCGATTTTGACAACACGTATTTAGAAAAGAGCAGTAATGGCAGCCTAATGGTTATGAATGCCGTTCCGTGTGCTTTTTTGCAGCAAAACAGTTGTAGCGTGTACGAGCATCGTTTTGCTGGATGCAGGGAGTTTCCGGCCATGCATTTACCTCAATTTACAAAACGTTTGTTTACTACATTTATGCACTACGAACGCTGCCCAATTGTGTTTAATGTGGTAGAACACTTAAAAACCGCTCTCCACTACACCTCTGAGGAGCCATCTGAGGAGCCAGTAAAGGTCGGCAACTGAACAGTAAAAGTAGTGCCCTTATTGGCCTCCGAATGAAAAGAAATGCTCCCATTTATTTTTTCTACAATGCCTTTGCAAATAGCCAACCCCAAACCGGTGCCTGACGACTTAGTGGTAAAATTGGGTGTGAATATTTTATGCAACATATCAGAGGGTATACCCGTACCATTATCGGTTATTTGTACTGTAATGGTTTGTTGGTGCAAATGCTGTTGAATATGAATGTGTGTAGGATCGTTGCTATTGCGAGGGGCTTCGATAGCGTTTTTAACCAAATTGGTGAACAATCGGGTTAACTGTACTTTATCAGCTTGCAACAAATAAGCAGTGTCGGGCTGCTGCCACTCAATATGTACCTCATTTTGACTGTGCAACAGTATTACAGATTGCAATACTTGGTTAATATCGAGTAGTTCTATCTGTAAATTGCCAATATTGGCAAACTGACTAAAATCGCCGGCTATTTTTGCCAATTGGTCTATTTGCTCAACAAGGGTGAGCGAAACACGCTTGGTAAGTTCCTTGGTATTGGGCGCATCGGTATCCACTGCCCTTTGTAAGTACTGTATACTCAGCTTCATGGGTGTTAGTGGGTTTTTGATTTCATGGGCCACCTGACGGGCCATTTCTCGCCAA
>JAIXOS010000161.1 GCA_027486695.1 Chitinophagaceae bacterium
CATGGCCCATCATAAAAAAAGAGGTTACCATGTAACCTCTCGCGCTATTTTTTGTTATCAGCTATTTTTTGTGGTAAGCCTTTTATTTCAATGCTTTGGGTTTTACAATGGTAAATACCCTAGATATGTTAAAGCCAAAATGAATATCGCCCTTGCCCCACTGACCGGTTGTTTCGGTAATAAAGGTACGTTCTGTCATACCGGTACTGTTGGTAAAATGCAGTTGAAATACGTGTCCGCCGGTTTCTATATCAAAGCCCACTGCCAAGGAGTTGTAGTAACCACTTAGTTTGGTAAATTGGTTGTAATATTCCAAGGTCAAGTTAACACGCTTACTCAATCGCTGACGCATACCAATGCCTAACGACCATAAATCGTTTGGATCTTTGGCGAGGGGTACAATATTGTAGTGCACCATTGTAGGCATTAATTGAAGCGAAAAATAATCGTTGAATTTGCGCGCCACAATTAATTGATGGGCATAAAAGAGCCTATCGGAAAAATTGGTTTTTAGGGTAGGATCTTCATTTTTCAAGGTTTTTAGCATACCTGAAGCCACGTACGATAGCGAAACGGGCATGTTTACCTTACCGGTACTTTGACGTAAAATGCGGTATTTGACAAAGGCATCGTATTGTTTTTCAAAGGTACTGCGTCCAATACCCACCATGAGCCTGCTATTAACGCCGTAATCGAGCCCCATGCGCATAGTGGCATTATCAAGTCCAAACAAATTATAAGCACCCGAATTCAGGTAGCCAAAGCGGTGATTGATTTTGAAATCCAAAATGCCGCTACCTACATTTTCTATCGACTGACCATTGATTAATCGAGTGGTTTTAAAAGTGGCTGTAGTAAGGTCTGTGGTTTCTTTGGCCGCTTTTTTATCTTGTTCGTCTTGCTGTTTAAACAAATCTATTTCTTGAGCAGCTAATGGCGTAGTACATGCTGCGAAAAATGCTACCGCAACAAAGGCTTTTTGAAAAAAAGTAGTTTGCATGTGCAAAGGAAAATTTTGGTTGAATTAATCGTATTTACAAGTGAGGGTTACAGCGGCATCGGCGGCTATTTTATCGCCAATGTATAAACCGGCAATGCCGTACTCTTTCAGTTTCACTTTAAAGTTGGCATTAAGAATTACTTTTCCATCGGCAACGGTTAGTGTTCCCGGAATGGTTACTTTTTTGGTAACTCCATGAATGTTTAATTCGCCTTCAGCAGTTACATTGTGTGTTCCATCTTTTGAAAAGTTAATGGCGGCGGCCTCTTTAATATAACCTTTGAAATCGGCTTTTGGAAACTTGGTACTTTCCATGTAGTTTTCGTTAAAGTGGTCTTCCATCAATTGATTGGCAAACTTGAAGCTTTTTATCAGCATGCTAAACACCACCTGTCCGGTTTTATCCACCATTTTGCTGTTTACTTGATTGTTTTTGGCCGCTATTGCTTCTAAACCGCCGGCAGCATCAAACTTTATCTGAGCAGACTTAGTGGCATATACTATTTGAGCTTGTAAAGTGGTACAGCCAATTAACCAAACGGCTATACTAAGTATGGTATTTTTCATAATAGTGCATTAAGAAGGGGTTATTTATTCGGGCATACCTTTATTGATCCAAGATTTTATTTTGTTCAAACTGCAATCGGATAGTTTTGGAGCTCCTTGCGGCATATTGGATGCCAAACCATTTTGTAATACCGAATTCAAGAGTTTGTTGTTAAAGTTAGCATTTTTGGTTTCAGTGTAGGTGTCTAGCATAATGCCCCCGCTAGGATTATTGGCACTATGGCACGAGGTACAATTGGTAGCCATTAAAGGCGCTATATCTTTTGTGTAAGTGGTGGTTAGCGTATCGCAATTATTGGTTGGATAAACCAATTCTTTTTTGTCGTAATAGCAACTTGTTAGTACAGAAGCTATCAAACAGGATAATATAATTTTTTTCATTGAAATGTAATTGATTAAAGTGTCTGTATAAATAGGTAATTTCGTAAGGCAAGCAGCCATTAATTGTTCAAAGTAAACCAAAAGCTTCGTTCCAATTTTCCATTGTATAGTTACGCAAAAAATGGATAGTGGGTTGCTGTTACACATAAAAAAGTTTACTGCGGCATTCCATTGGCTATCCATTGGTTGATGAGTTGTAGATCACAATTGCTCAACTTACCGGCGGGCGGCATGTTTTTACCACCACCTGCTGTATAGTTAATGGCATTTAAAAGTACGGTTTGGCTACCTGATGCCAAGGCAAAAGCCGTGTTGTAATTGTGTAATTGTATTCCCCCCGAAGCCAAATTGGTATTGTGACAACCTACACAGTTAGCAGCTAAAATGCTAGCAATGCCCAACGAATACGTATTGTTGCTGCTATTACAGTTATTAGGTGTATACAAGGTGTTTTTTGCACCTTCATTAATCCATTTGGCAATTAAGGCAATTTGTGCCGACGATAATTTGGCGCTACGCTTTGGAGGCATTTCTCCGGAGGTAATAATGGTGTAGTATTCGCTTTCATTTAAATTTTTACTGCGTATACCTTTTCGTATATTAAAGTAGTCGGTGGTTACCACCCCTTCTTTAGCACTTGCTGCACTGTGGCAGCCCGAACTGCCGCAGTAGGATTGATACAGTGGCAATATTTGTGTTTGAAACGATACAGAATCGGTACTGCTTAATATTACCACTTCGCTAGAGGTACCAGGTTCTACCATGTCGTGTTTACAGGCTGCAAATACGACAGTCAGGATGAGTACAAAAACAATTGTTAATCGCATAAGCTAATTTCGTGTGCCTATTTTTGGCACTTGTTGGTGTTTAGATACAGCAATGTACAACTATGCTGCTTCACGGGAATTGATTTGTCATCAAAATGTCACAAAAGCGATTGCTGTGCTAAAAAAGCGAGAACATTATTGTGGAAAATAGGCAATACTACCACCAACCCAATGACTATCTTGATTGTAGCCTACACCAATCATTTCTCCTTTTGTGAGGCGCGCAAGGTTACCTACTGCAATAGGCCTTGGCGAGTCCGGCGGCCAAAAATAAAAAAATCGAACTTCTGCTTTTGACGGCACTCCGTCGGGTGATGGAATGCAAGGGGCATACGTTACCTTCTTTTGCAAAATCCAATGTTCGGGATGGTTAATTTGGGTTAGGTGTTGTGGCGTTACGTGCATTACAACGCCTTGTCCACCAAACGAAAACAGGGGCTTTAAAACAAAATTTTCCAAATTTTCGGGTATTTCTGTAAGTTCATTTACAAAAAAAGCCTCCGGCACATTGTTGTGCTTGATGTATGGAAGTAAATATTTGCTGATTCGATAAAACCAATTGGGATGCACCACCCATGATACCTCTAGCGGTTTAAATAAAAGATGGGCAAGCGATTGAATATCAGGAGTTTGCTGAGCCAATTCATCAAAAACAATCCTGTTGTATATTCGTTTAATACGTATTTTTTGATGGTTTCTAATGTAAAACAATTGATTATTTTCTTCTACTAATTCTGTAAGACACACAATGGCTACACCCGTAAATTGTTGGGTACAATAAAAATCAATCCTTGTTTTTTGCTTGTTCGGAAACAGTTCTAACAATACCACCGATTCGGGAATTTCATTGCCCAAAATCAACGTTTTGAGTAAATGCAAATAGGTTTCCTTATTAAAATTGTTTAAATATGGTGTGAACAATTGGGGCAATTGATAGCTATGCTGCATGGCTTCATCCATCAAAACCTGAAAAGCAAATAAAGAGGGGAACCCTTGCATTTCCACCAATTGTGGTGCTATTTCGCCCGTTAGGGAACTACAAATACCAAAGTCGAAACACAAAAATTCGGGGTGGTCGCTTTGATTGGGTACGACAAATTGGGCAGGCAACGCCGGTTGAGATAGCTGATTAAAATTGGGATGTACAAGCATATCAATAATATGTTCGCAAGTGGCTAATGCCGTATTAACGAACGTATTACTAATAAAAACGGGTGTTTCGGCCAATCTGAAATGAATGGCATTCGGGTATTGTTGTTGAAAATAGGAACAATATTGGCTATATGCTGCTGCGGAGTACTGCTTGTTAAAGGCTTGCCTTGGTTCAGAAATCATCTTGTTTTTGCACTGTGGTTGAACTAATTAGCTAAGGTATTTGCCCACTATCGGCACCCTGCGCCCAACGCCAAATGCTTTAGGCGACACACGAATAATTGGGCAAAATTGATTCCGTTTGTACTCGTTGTTGTTCACCATTTTAAGGGTTCTATCCACCAATGCCGCATCAAAACCTTGTGCTTTGATGGCATTTGGACTAAGTCTTTTCTCAATATATTGATACAATATTTTATCCAATACTGCATAATCCGGTAAGCTATCGCTGTCTTTTTGGTTGGGTCTTAGTTCGGCACTAGGTGCTTTGGTTAAAATGTTGTCCGGAATAATTGTTTTTTCTCTATTGATGTGTTGAGCTAATGCGTACACTTGTAATTTATAACAGTCGCCCAAAACGCCCAATCCCCCGGCCATATCGCCATATAGCGTTCCATATCCGGTCGACAATTCGCTTTTATTACTCGTATTCAGTAGAATGTAACCAAATTTATTGGCAATAGCCATTAACAAATTTCCCCTAGTACGACTTTGCATGTTTTCTTCGGCCAATCCAAAAGGCAAGTTGTTGAAAATAGGATCTAGTGTTTGTAAAAAACTGTGGTATACGGTATCTATCCGTACTATATCGTAAGGATTACCCAAATTGATACTTAATGCAACGGCATCTTGCACAGAATGCTCGGTTGAGTAGGGTGATGGCATCAGGATGGCACGCACATTTTCTGCCCCTAATGCTTCGCATGCCAAGGCAAGTACTACGGCACTGTCTATACCACCGGACGAGCCAATAATGGCTTTTTTGAATCCCATTTTGGTGAAATAATCTTTAATACCCAATATCAATGCGGCGTGTATTTGGGCTATGTTCAAGTATTCGTTGAGTACAGGCCAATTGTGCAAAGGTGCTACAGCAGAAGGCGGTGGCATACTATTGTTATTATCGCCAATAGTACCGTTGCTGTGCACTTCAAAACCTTCTAATGCTTCTTGAAACATGGGAAGGGCTTTGTGTAAACGACCGTATTTGTCGAATATTAAAGAACCCCCATCAAACACAATTTCGGTTTGACTGCCAACTGCATTACAGTACACTAACGGTATACCATACTTTTGTACGTTGGCAAGTGCTACGTTGTGGCGATCCTCATAGTGTGTATAATCGAACGGCGATGCCGATAAATTAATCATAATATCGGGCTGTTGTTTGGCTAACTCGTCCATAGGACAAATACGGTATAGCGGATTGTTCCCCAAGTTCCAAATATCCTCGCAAATGGTAATAGCCAACTTTTTACCCTTGAACGCAACTATATTCCACTCGTAAGCGGGTTCAAAATATCGATATTCATCAAATACATCGTAGGTTGGTAGCAGGGTTTTGTGTATTTCGGCTACAATTGATTGGTTGTATAATAAAAAGGCGGCATTAAATAAATCTTTCCCTTTTGGATTGGGATTGCGTGCCGGAGATCCAATCAAAACGCCAATCGTATCTGCATGCATTTTAATGGTGTCAATGGCAGCATAGCATTGGTCTACAAAATCGGAAAACTCTACAAAATCCCTGGCCGGATAGCCACACACGCTCATTTCGCTAAAAACAATTAAATCGCCTCCCTGCTGTTTAGCGGTTTCAATAGCTGCAATGATTTTAGTCGTATTGCTTTCAAAGTTGCCAATATGATAGTTTTGCTGTGCCAGAAAAATTTTCATGTGTCAAAGGTAAGAAAGATGTTGCAGCAACTACCAAGTTGACAAAATGACATAGCATTCTAATGCTTTGTTGAATATTTTTTCAATTTCTTTAAACAAAATTACACTGACGTGGTTATAATATCCTACGTAATTTTGCAAACGGGTTTTATTGTAAGGTTGGTACAATTATTGGCCTAGTTACAAATTATGTATTGTATTACTAATTTTCTGTCGCTCCTTATCAAATGCAAGGCCACTTGGTAAACAAACTTTTTACGCAGTGCCGGGCAGTTAGTAATAGTAACACCATTTACGGTTATTTGACATCCAAATAACTTTAATTTAAAAATCAAATTTATTTGCAGCCTTAGCTGTGAATACGCACGTACATGAAAAAAGTAGCGGTATTTAGAAAAGAACATTTCAATGCGGCACATCGCCTGCACAATCCATCGCTTTCAGATGCCGAAAATGCAGCTCTTTTTGGAAAATGCAATCATGTTAATTACCATGGGCACAATTATGAGCTCATTGTACAAGTAATAGGTGAACCAAGCCCAATTAGCGGCTATGTTATAGATATGAAGATATTGAGCGACTTAATTAAAACACAAGTCCTCGACAAATTCGATCATCGCAATTTAAACCTCGATACCGCAGAATTTGCCAACCTCAATCCTACGGCCGAAAATATTGCCATTGTTATTTATGACTTGCTGCGCCCACATTTAAACACAGATTTAGATCTTAAAATAAGACTGTATGAAACAGAACGAAACTTTGTCGAATATCCGGTTGAATGCCGATAATAAAATAGATTTGAGCGATTTGTTGATAGAAGAAATGGGTGATAACCACATAAGTACATCCGCAGATACGCCTATGGTACCAGGCGCTTTCGATAAAACCGATGCCGAAAAAATTGCCATTATTGAACAGCATTTCAAAGGCATTATGGAAACACTTGGCTTAGACCTTTCCGATGATAGCCTGCAAGGCACCCCGCGCCGGGTAGCTAAAATGTACGTGCAGGAAATATTCAACGGATTGAATCCTTCCAACATGCCCAAAGTGGCCTTGTTCGATAACAAGTACAAATACAACGAAATGCTAGTGGAAAAAAACATCAGTTTCTACAGCAATTGCGAACACCATTTTGTACCAATTATGGGCAAAGCGCACGTAGCGTACATTAGTAGTGGTAAAGTAATTGGATTGAGCAAACTCAATCGATTGGTAGATTATTTTGCCAAGCGGCCTCAGGTGCAAGAACGCTTAACCGTACAAATTGCCCGTGAATTACAAAAAATCTTAGGTACCGACGACGTGGCAATTGTAATAGATGCCAAACACTTGTGTGTAAGCAGCCGTGGTGTTAAAGACGATACAAGCAGTACAGTAACCGCTTTTTATGGCGGTCAGTTCAATAACGAACAGAGAAAAGCCGAATTTTTGCGTTACTTAGAACTCAATACAACGTTCTAATTCTCTCGTACATATTTATAGGAACATATATTAGCCGCAATAAATTATTGCGGCTTTTTTATTAATACGGCTACACGGTAGCCTATCTAGATGGGTATGAGCCAAGGGCTAGTGCTACTATTAGGCGCTATTGGCGTTGGCACCATTCATCTTTTTTTAATCCTATTGGGCTGCTTGCAACTGTGTATTCTGTGCTATACTAGTATTGTATTGTGCAACAATACTTACTTTTGCCCCTCAAAATAGGAATTATGAGCCAAAAAGCCTTTATTTTTCCCGGTCAGGGTTCGCAGTTTACCGGTATGGGAAAAACTTTGTACGAAGCACATCCTACTGCCAAGCAACTGTTTGAACAAGCAAACGACATATTGGGTTTTCGTATCAGCGACGTAATGTTTAGTGGCACCGACGAACAACTCAAGCAAACCGATGTAACGCAACCTGCTGTGTTTTTACATGCCGTTATTGCTTACCAAACCTTGTCTACCGAAACACCTAACATGGTAGCGGGTCACTCATTAGGTGAATTTTCGGCACTTGTTGCCAATAAAACACTTCTTTTTGAAGACGCCTTACGGCTAGTAAGTATTCGGGCAAAAGCCATGCAAAAAGCTTGCGAAACAACACCTTCCACTATGGCGGCGGTTTTGGCACTTGCCGACGAAACTGTAGAAGCTATTTGTACCGATATTCAGCAAAATACCGGCGAAGTGGTAGTAGCTGCTAACTACAACTGTCCGGGACAATTGGTTATCAGTGGAAGCATTAAAGGCATTGAAATAGCCTGCGAAAAAATGAAAGCAGCCGGTGCCAAACGTGCTTTGGTATTGCCGGTGGGCGGCGCTTTTCACAGTCCCTTAATGTTGCCGGCCAAAGAAGAATTGGCAGCAGCCATACAAGCTACCACGTTCCATACACCTATTTGCCCTGTGTATCAAAATGTGGTTGCGCAAGCCGTTAGTAATCCGGAGCAGATTAAACAAAACCTGATTGATCAGCTGACCGGAGCAGTACGTTGGACACAAAGCGTTCAAGCCATGCAAGCCGATGGCGCCACACATTTTACTGAATTTGGTCCCGGAAAAGTATTACAAGGATTGGTACAGAAAATATTTAAAGAGGCTGTTGTTGCCGGTATCAATTAAGCTGCAACCAAAAAAACATGTTCAAAAGCAATGTTCCACACAGGGGCATTGCTTTTTTATTTCTCATGCGTCTACCATCTTCTGCAAGGAAAAACAACTCCCTTTATCACACCTGATGCAATGAGGGGCTTTGAACAGCTGAAGCTAATGGAGCAGTGGTTCCGGCCGGTTGGCGGTAGTCCTCACCACCAATCGCCCGTTGGTTGTTGGTGGCTGGGGGCTACCCTGCCACCGTCGCGGCAGCCCATCATCAGCATACCACTATGGAACAACAACACTGTATTAAGGAGCCAACGAAATGCGCACTTGAAAACCTGCTCTTGTATTGATTGTTGGGGCCGATGTGGAAATATACGGCGTTGCTCGTCGTTGATCAAAATACAGTTTTAAGTTTACCCTACTACTAAGCACGTAATCAATCGAAGGTTGAATAGTAATTACTTTTTGTCCGCCGGTGCCATATGCATTTTCTTGATCCAAACGGCTATTGGTAGTAGCATCGTTGCGCATCGATATATCAAATTTAATGCTTAAGTCGTTATTGAGTTTTTTGGCATCGGTAAATGGAATTTTAAAAGGCAAACGCAAGCCCTTTTTGCGATAGCCAAATCCAAAAGTCCACTCCGTGCTATTGGTTTGACTAAGTTGGTAGTCGACTAAACTTAAACTCAATTGCCTGCTTTTTTTGTACTCAAACTTTATATTCACTTGCTTGGTAGTTTGAATATCTATACCCAAAAGAGGGCTAAAACTTTCTTGCATTGTTAAGTTGGGTAATAGGAAAAAGGGCACATAATTACCGCTTACGGTATCTAAAAAACTAGGAGAACCCAATCGCAATGGATCGTAATAATTCAGTGCGCTTGTAAAACTATTCATACTTAACGTACCTGAATAGCTATGCGATAAAGCAATATTGGAAAAAACGCGTTGCAAAGCCGGTATTTTAGTGAGTCCGGTATACGTAATTCGCCAATTGGGCTTGGGTATTATTCCACTTAATGGATTGCTACGAACGTTTTTATTGCTTTGCTTAATCAATGCAATGGTATTGGGATCTTTACCTGTATACGCTGCAATAAACGCGGGTATCAACACATCTTGGCTATACCTTCCATACCCTTTTGCGTATCCATCGGCCGTATATCGTTCATTAGCTGCCAATTGTTGCCAATAGGGATTGGTTTGTGCTGTTCGGTTCGAAAGTACCATCCGATTATTTTCAAACTCTTTAAAGGTTGCAGATACCACATTGGGATTTTCGGATTTAAATAAAGTGGCAAACGAAATATAACTTACGCTAAATCCACCGGCTGCATATGGACTCAAATGCTGCTGACGGCTGCCATTGTTGAGGGTATCTTTGTACAGTTGGGTGTATTCCTTACTAAAGCTTTTATCGAACGAAATATCAATCATCAGCTCCTTGATAGGTTCTATTTGGGCGGTAATCGTAAACTTTTGTGTAAACGTTTGCCGAAAATAGGAATTGAAGGTGCTGTCGCGCGTAATCAATCCTTGTGCACCTTTTGCATTTAACCAAGCGGTATCCGGCTGCCGACCAAACACATAAGCTAACCCCGGTTGACGGCTTTTGAAGTTTTGCCCCAACATTTGTGTACTATCCATGTATCCGGGAATGCGGCTGCTAAAGTTCTCAGAGTAATTGGCCGACACCCGTTTTAAAACGGTTACTACTTTTCCTGCTAGAATGGCTGCTCCCCCTAACTCAAGTGGTTGGTTGCGTTTTTGCAAACGTTCGGCCATACGGGCATCTCTTTTTTCTTCCCTCCATTTCCGTAAGGCCAATTTTCGGTCTTTACCTGTTAATTGTTTGCCCGTTTTTGGATCTGTGAGTACTTCTGCTTTTGTACGGATTACGATGCCTTTGATTACAGGAGTGCTTGTTAACCTATTATTCGGTTGTTTATTTTTGGTTTTGCTACCCGACATGTTGTCAATATTGCGCAACCACTTGCTTTTGGAGTAAAGACGCGTAAAATCAAACTCCGCATTCACGTTATTTTCTTGTGTATTTTCGATGGTATTGCCCAACGATATAGCAAGGTGGCTTGCTGCAATCCAATTGTAGCCTGCACCATAACTGTAACGTGCCATTATCCAATCGGTTAATGGAAGTTTTGATAAAGGTATGTTGTAGTTTATTGATGCTTTTTGGGTATACTGCGTATTACGTCCTCCATTGAAAAAATTTTTCCAAAGCGAATCTTTTTTCTCCTTGGTATCAATTGCACCATTGGGCTCATCCACACGTGCATTATTGGTGGCTGTAAAATCAAGATTTACGCTGCGGGAAATATCCCAACGCATATTGTAAAATCTATCAAATGTAAAATATTTATCAAATGTCGTATCTACACGTTGTACTTTGGTAACCGTTAAATCGGTATTGACAATGCGAGGTACATATTGGCCAAATTGTCGGTTAATATCTGACCGAAAACTAAGTAAAGATGGCTTTAAATTAAAATTCACGTCTTTTAGCAAGTTGAACCATTGACTGCGACTTTTGATTATTTTCTTAAAAGGTTCTACGTATTTTGATGCATTATTGTAAGTATATCCTACGCCCGCACGATACTTTTTTACCAAATTTTCGGCAATTAACGGGCTACTTTGTGTTGTAATGGTGTAGGAATAACTGACATCAAAATTGCTAATACTCACAATAGAAGGTCGGCCTTTGGGCTGAACCCTTACATTGGTAAAATTGATAGTTTTGATGGTAGTTTGGTCGGTGGCTACGGCTTTAATAGAGTCTTTTTGGGCTTTACTTTTTGCACTGCTCAGTTTATCGGCATATTTCACGTCTTTATCGTAGGGGTCGTATTCAGGCTTGCGTACCGTTTTATTGATACTTGCATAAATAGGCACTTTCAAGCGAGCTTCTTTGGGTAATAATTTACCACCATCTATTGAAAGGGCGGCATCAAATTGGGTGAAATTGTCTCGGGCGCGTTCCCCTATTTTTTGTTCTATGGTTCCCCATCCTTGGGTGTACATGTTTCCCGAAACAGATAATTTTCCCAAATCGGCCAATTGAACATCTACCCTCCCTAACGCGGCATATGCACCTGTTTCGTTGATATTGGATAAGCGGAGTTCATTTACCCATACTTCGGCATTAATAAAGGCATCGCTTGTAGGCATGGAATTTTCTACCCCAATTAAGATACCTTTTACTTCGCCAAGGTTGGGATTACCCATTACACTAACTGTTTTATTGCCCATTATTTCTCGATAAATTTGGGTAACAGTTGTTCTGCTACTATTCCTACGTAGCTTCAAGGCAATCAAATCTTGCAGGGTAAAGTCTAAATTATTTTCAGTGGGCCATACTTTTTCGGCATCGGCTTTTACGTATCTGCCGGCAGGTGTAACCTTTAATGGAATTTTTATTTCGTAATAGTTGTTTAAAAAGTCTTGTCCTAACCGCACAACCAAGTTAAGATCACCATCTTTTAATTTGAGGTCATTAGCCATGTTTTCCGCATGTGCAAACATGGATAGCTTTCCATACTGTCTAAAATCTAAATTCAATGTTTTAAACACAGCCCTAGCATCGCCCGATTTTAGGTTGCGCACTTGTATGCTCATTGCCTGCTCGTTTTGCAATAGGTTTACACCATTATTGCTGAGAATTTGTACCCGTTCTATACCCGGAGGCACCAAATAATTGACAGGTGTACGGCTTCCATTTTCTTCTAAATTAACAGCCAATGTATTGAATGTGGTGATTGAATTAGTGATAGGCGTGTAAGCACCAATAGTATCTAAATTGTAAATAAATTGGCGCCAATTGTTGCGCACCAAATCCAACTTAGCAAAGCGCAGTACGGTACTGTCTTCGAAATCGGTAAGATACATCCTTACAAAGCGAATAGATTTGAAATCGGGAATTTGCCCTACTTTTTGAGTATAGTCTTTTAAGGGAACGCGCAGTAAAAACCAATTTTCCGAACCGCTTGTACCGTCGGCGTATTTTACGGTAACGGTTCTTCTGTCAGTTACGTATTTATCGGAGCCAACCGACATATTGGGGCGAATATTGATTTGATATTCGTAATACTCTTCTGTTTCATTGAGTGTATTATCTCTATTCAAGTCTTCGTTGTCGGGATACATGGTAGCCGCAGGTGCAAAGGCAGAACTACCGGAAGAAGTGGGCGAATTGCCTTGTGGATTGTTGAAGTTTTTGTACCTGCCCAAAATGCCCACACCAGATGCATCGAAAGAATTGTCGCGATACCATACATAATCGTCGTTAGAGGGGTCTTTTAAAGCACTTAAGTAAATGGGAGAGTTGGTACCAAAGTTATTGGCAAGTTCGTTCAAATAGGTTTTGCGTTTTCTTTGTTCTTCCTCATTGGTTAAGCCATCAAAACCCACATCTTGGTAGGGTCTATCGGCTGCATTGTTACTAAAAGCATTGGTAACTTGGATAGGATTAACAGGAGTTTTTCCCCAAATGTTGCTACTATCTACGGATGATGGTAATAAAGGGGTATTCATGCCATTTTCAAAAAAGCGCTTACCATCCTTTAAAATGTCTTCACTAATATTTCC
>JAIXOS010000197.1 GCA_027486695.1 Chitinophagaceae bacterium
AGTAGCTCTTCTTTTGTCATAAATGATGATAACTAAATGATAGATAGTGTAAAAATAATGGTAATTGCAGTGTAGAACTTTTAAATGAGGAAAGTTTACAGCATAAAGCGTAGGGCATAAGGTAGAAGGCAGAGCGTCAAGGAGTTGCAAGTTTTTAGAGGCGCATACACAAAGCCTACAGTTTAAACCAACCTACACGTTAAAAAAAATCCACTTTTTTTCATTCCAATAAGCACGTTTTATTACATAGTTGCATATTTTTACATAACCCCCACTAATACCCCAAAAGTGCTGTGTGTACGTCGGCTATCGGCGGCACATTGGTAATGCTTGGCGTGTTATTGGGGTTTTTTATTGCTATGCATGTAGGTAGCCGTGGGGGACAAATGGCGTTGAAACCGAATAACCATCTTCAACCGCCTTTACCGCTATCCAACAAGGCAACATTCATCCAAACAAATAAAACCCATGTAATTATGCACAACCGATACCACACCAAAGCGCCACTTTGTTGGTTGGTGGTAGTGCCGTTAGTTGCACAACAGATTTTGCTTATTTTATAATAACTTAGCTACCAATACAACTATTGTAACATTACAGCAATGACACAAATTAGAAAATTCGTAATACCGCTAATGGCCTCCTTTGCTTGGATAGCTTGTAACGAGCAACAACAAAAACCCATTGGTGCATCCCACAACGAACAATTGGTACAGCAATACTTTGCCTATTTTAACCAGCACGACTTTGTTAAAATGGCCAATATGTATGCCGATACTGCCGAATTTAAAGACCCATCATTGGGCAAAGGAATTGTTAAGCAAACACGACAACAAACCATTGCAAAATACACGGAACTTGTAAAAGTGTTTCCCGACTTGCACGACGAAGTAGTTAAAATGTATCCATCGGGCGATAACCACCTAATTGTAGAATTGATAGCAAGTGGAACAGGACCGGACAAAGCAAAATTTGAGTTGGCTATTTGTTCTATTTTGACCATTGAGCACGGACTTATTACAAAAGACTTTACTTACTACGACAATTTTGACGAAACAAAAAAGTGAATAGAATAGTATGAACAAGTAGGCATTTGAAACATGAATGAAGCTCCATTGAAGCAATTGAAGTATCATTCTTAACGCAACCCTATTCCTACACAGAACGTACGGTTTTGTACATAGGTAGGAACTAAAAAATAACCATATCATGAAACAATCCATCTTTATTTTCCTGTTAGCTATCAGTTGTATGGTATTAAATGCATGCAAGAAAGAAGCGGTCAACAACACCATTTTGATCAACTTTATTAACCAAACAGGCGCGCAAATTCAGCAGGCAACGGCCAACAATGTGCCCATAGGAACCATTGCCAACACTGCACAAACAGGTTTTATACGGTTTGAAAGTTTTAGGATAGATCCACCAATGCCTGATTGCGATTTTGTAGGAATTTTTAACAACGACACGCTGAAAAGCACCGCACAATTTTATTTTTGCGGTACTCAAAAAGCACAACTTCAACCCGGGAAATATACGATAGAAGTAAAACTGTACACTAGTGGCAACAACCAATATTTCGACTTGCAGTTTAGATAAACACACACCCTAACTCTGTTCGTGAAGCTACATGCTACGGCTTAGTAAACTTTAGCGAACAGCACTTAATTACCAGTAATTGGTAGGGCGAAAGAGCGTTACCCCAACTCCGATACAATGGTTTTAATATTCACAAATTCGAGCAAACCTTGTTTATACAATTCGCGTCCATAACCGGATTGTTTAATACCTCCAAATGGCAATCGTGGATCCGATTTTACCATGGCATTAATAAACACCGCACCGGCTGCTAACTGATTGGCCAATGCAGTAGCTTTTGCACGGTCATTTGTCCAAATACTGGCCGCCAATCCATATTTTGATTGATTGGCAAGTGCTAGTGCTGCTTGTTCGTTTGCAGCTGTGGTTACCGCTATCAAAGGGCCAAAGGTTTCTTCGGCAAATGCAGGCATGTGCGGCTGTACTTGTGTTAATAAAACAGGGGCTACATTACAACCATCAAAATCGGTAGTGCCGTAGGAGAGTTGCGCCCCCAATTGTATTGACTGTTGTAGTTGTTGGTGGAGTTGCTGCGCCAAATCTACACGCGCCAAAGGTGCTATGCGTGTTTCGGGTAGGAGGGGATTGCCAAGGGTATATGCAGGCAAAAGTTGCAGCAAAGCTTGCATAAAAGCATCGTATCCTTCCGAAACGACAATAATGCGTTTGGGGCCAATACACGACTGACCGGCATTGAGCAACCGCGCTTGCAGTGCTACTGCTGCTGCCTGTTGCATATTGGCATCGGGGAGTACCATCATGGCATCGGAACCACCTAATTCAAGTACCGACTTTTTTACTTGCTGTCCGGCAATGCCTGCCACTATACTACCCGCCTTATTGCTACCGGTAAAAGTAACGGCCTGCACAATTGGCGCTTGCAGCAGCGTATGAACCGTGTCCACTTTGGTAATCAGGGATTGAAAAACGCCCTCGGGGGCTCCTGCCGCTAACCAAATATTGGCAATAGCTTTGGCACAGCCACATACGTTGGGTGCATGCTTTAAAAGTGTAATATTGCCCGCCGCCAACGTGGGTACAGCGTACCGAAACACTTGCCAAAATGGAAAGTTCCAAGGCATAATACCCAATACCGCTCCAATAGGTTCGTATTGAATAAACGAAGCAACATAATTGGCCGAAATAGGTTCGGGTTGTAAAAAGGCTTCGGCATGGCTAGCATAGTACCGACAAACACTTGCGCATTTTTCTACTTCGGCTATGGCTTCGGTATACAATTTGCCCATTTCGTTGGTAATCAACAAAGCAAGCGATGCTTTATTGGCAAGTAACTGTTCTGCAACATTAGCAATAACTTGTAGCCTGTTGGCTATGGTTTCTTTGCGCCAATGTGCAAAGGCGTTTTCGGCAAGTTGCAGGGCTGCATTTATTTCGGCGTTGGTCATTAACGCATGGGTATCTAAGGTTTCACCGTTATAAGGATTAACAGAGGTAAAGTGTGTCATAACCAACAATCAATATTTTAAAAAGTAGGAAAAGCAAAGCTAACGAGCTTGCCGGTAAATAGGGTTATGCAGCCGATACTTTGTAAAGTTGGGGGGCAAAAAAGCTGCCCAAAGTTACCGTGTATCAACGGTGCCAACGCCCATGCCGCTAAATAGTAGCACTAGCTTCCGGCTCATACCATTAAAAAGGCTACCGTGTAGCCGTCAAAGTTTCAAGTATATACAAGCAATAATAGGGAGGAGAAGTGTGCCCTATGTGCACAAAAAAAGGCACCCGAAAGTGCCTTTTATAAAAAAATCATCAACAATTAACCTAAAGCTACACGTTTGAAAGCGATAACTTTAAGGTCTTTGTTTACAGACGTTACATATTCGCCAACGGTTTTGCTAGCATCTTTTACAAATGCTTGTGCCAATAACGTATTTTCTTTGAAGAAAGCATTGAGTTTACCTTCAGCAATTTTGGCTACCATTTCATCTGGTTTGCCGGCCATTTTGGGGTCAGCTTTCATGGTTTCGATAACGATAGCTCTTTCGCGCTCAATTACATCGGCAGGAACACCGGCAGGGTCTACAGCCAAAGCGTTCAAGGCAGCAATTTGCATAGCCACATCTTTACCGGCTTCAGCAGCTTCAAGTGTAAGGGCTACAAGCACACCAATACGGTTAGCACCATGGATGTAAGAAGCAACATAAGGAGCTTCTACTCTTTCGAAGCGAACGATACCGATTTTTTCGCCAATAGCGGCTAATTTATCGTTGATTAAGTCGCTTACTTTAGAACCATTAACCACGGCTTCGTTTAACGCTTCTACAGAAGCTACATTATTTTCAACAGCAGCATCGGCAATAGATTGTACAAAAGCCACGAAATCGGCATTTTTAGAAACGAAATCGGTTTCGCAGCTAACGCATACGATAAAACCAACTTTGTTATCGGCAGATGTTTTGGCAATGATAACGCCTTCTTTTGCTTCACGGTCGCTACGTTTAGCGGCTACTTTTTGGCCTTGTTTGCGCAACCAATCAATAGCGCCTTCAAAATCGCCATTGGTTTCGGTTAATGCTTTGCGGCAGTCCATCATACCTGCACCTGTTGCCTGACGAAGTTTGTTGATTTCGGCGGCAGTAATAGCTACAGCACTCATAATATATGTGTTTTATTTAGTTAATTTAAAAAACCACAAAGGCACACGTGCACATGTAAGGTATGTGTAAGTTGTGCCTATGTGGTTGACTATAATATGTAAAATAGTTTTTGGTAAAAAGAAAGACAAGCTTGGTTTAGGCACAGCAGATAAACGGATGTGTTATCTATTGCTACGGTTGCTTGCTGTCTATTTTTTATCTTCCAGCCGGACGACGAGGGCCACCTGCACCGGGACCACCTGTACGACGTTTTGGAGCACCACCAGGACCACCTGCAGGTGCAGAGGCATCGTTGCCGCGGCCACGACGACCACGACCACCTTCTGCTTGTGCTTCGGCTTCTAAACGGCGAGCTTTTGCTTCGTTTTCGTTAGCCTCGTCGCTATTGTCATCTTCCTCTTTATTTGCTTGACGCTCAGCCAATCCTTCGGCAATAGCAGCAGTAATGTAGTTGGTAATGATGGCGATAGATTTGGTAGCATCATCGTTTGCAGGAACGGCAAAATCTACTTTGTTAGGATCGCAATTGGTATCAACCATACCAAAAGTTACGATACCCAAGCGTTTTGCTTCGGCTAGTGCAATGTGTTCAACACCGATGTCTACTAAAAACAAAGCTGCCGGTAAACGACCCATTTGGGCAATACCACCCAATACTTTTTCCATTTTGTCTTTATCGCGAGATAAAGTAAGGCGTTCTTTTTTAGTAAGGCTTTCTGCGCTACCGTCGTTCAGCATTTTTTCGATGCTTTGCATTTTTTTAACGCTTTTACGTACGGTGTTAAAATTGGTCAACATACCACCTAACCAACGTTCTGTTGCATAAGGCATGTTTACTTTTTTAGCACATTCGCTAACTATTTCTTTAGCTTGTTTTTTGGTAGCTACAAACATGATTTTTTTACCACTTTTAGCAATTTGTTTCATTGCTGCAGCGGTTTCTTGTAGGTGTTCTACCGTTTTGTTAAGGTCGATAATGTGAATACCTTTTTTTTCTGCAAAAATGTAGGGCAACATTTTTGGGTTCCACTTCTTCTTAAGGTGGCCAAAGTGTACACCGGCTTCCAAAAGTTGCTGTTGTAGTGAAGTGTTATTTTCCATTGTATATGAATATTATAATAAGTTGATAAATTAGTTACTGGCTACTTGTTTCCAGATACCTGAAGCAGGTAACCAGAAATAGGACATCCACAAATTAACGTTTGCTAAATTGGTAGCTACGACGTGCTTTTTTGTGACCAAATTTCTTACGTTCAACACTACGTGGGTCGCGTTTTAATTGACCGGCTTCTTTAAGTGCAGGACGGTAATCCGGACTTACTTCTAACAATGCACGGGCAATACCCAATTTTGCTGCTTCGGCTTGACCTTTTAAACCACCACCTGTTGCATTAATTACAATATCGTATTTGCCTTCTACATCGGCGGTTTTAATAGGTGCTTCTACTTGATTTTGTAAATACACCAACGAAAAATATTCTTTATAATCTCTGTCGTTCACAGTAATTTTTCCTTCACCCCTGCTAATGAACACACGGGCTACGGCTTCTTTACGGCGACCAACGGCGTTTTTTTGCTTTTCCATTTATTGATATGTTTTGTCTTTGCTAGTTGTAGCGAGCAAAGCTTGGTTTAATTGAATTAGAATTTGAGTTCTTTTGGTTGTTGTGCACTGTGTACGTGAGTACCGCCTGCATATACAAACAATTTTTTAACTAGTTTGCGACCTAATCTGTTTTTAGGCAACATTCCTTTTACTGCTCTTTCGATTACTACTTCAGGTCTACGTCTAAGTAAATCTTGCGCAGATTCTTCTTTTTTTCCACCTGGAAATCCAGAATAATTGATGTAGGTTTTGTCTTCTAACTTGTTGCCGGTAAATACAACTTTTTCAGCATTGATAACGATTACATAATCGCCACAGTCTACGTGTGGGGTGTAATAGGCTTTGTTTTTACCACGTAATACTGCCGCTATTTTGGCACACATACGTCCTACGGTTTGATTAGTACCGTCAACCACATACCAGTTGTGCTTTACGGTAGCCGCATTTGCATGTTTGGTGGTGAAATGAAGTTTACTCATAATTGTTTATTTTTAGTGATGCCGGCGCTATCCCGCACAGCTTTTTAAAATGGAGTGCAAAAGTAGGTATTGTTGTGTTGTTTTTCCAAGTTTTTCGGCACTTATTTTTCATCACCCCTTTGTAATAAATTGATTATCAATAAAAAATTTGACCAATTTTAAAAAAGTGGTTGTTGAATTGTTAATTTTCTTAGTTCCAAATGCGATTTTTTACGTGTTTGAATTGCACCAACCACCTATCCAAGTAGTTTCTTTTGCACCTTACAGCTATCAAAATTTGATTACTGTAGTGTTGTATGTGACTGATTTTACATATTAACAGAGCATTATTGTGCGGCATTAATTTTTTTTGACGGCGTATTGCATTTAATTTCTTTTTTTTGTAGGGTGTACAATACACATCACCTCCCAATTTTTGTTATGGTACCTGCTAAATTAAACAGCCTGATGGCTTGGATGATGGTTTCGATAGTTGCTTTTGGCATGTTTGGGTGCAAAAAAAGTACCC
>JAIXOS010000166.1 GCA_027486695.1 Chitinophagaceae bacterium
CATGGTGTAAATTTTATTTTTCAAATACACCGGAATAAAAAATACCGCAACAATAATAAGGGTAGCGGCTGCCATCCATTCATAAGTAGATATTGCCAAACCCATTTTAAAACCATTACCACTCATGCCAATAAACTGTTCGGCACTAATGTTACTTGCAATTAGCGATGCACCAATAGCCCACCAAGTAAGCGAGCCTTCAGCCAAAAAATAGTCATGCGAAGCAGATACCGAAGCCTGCTTTTTTTTGTTGTACACCCAGTATCCATACCCGGCTACTATAACAAAATAGATGAGGAATACAATGTAATCTTGTGTTTGTAACGTACTCATAATGGCAGTTTTTGTTTTGTTTTTTGTTTTTGTTTACTTATTAAAATACGCCTCGTTCCAGCGCAATTCGTTTTTAAATTGGTACAAATTGGTCTCTTTACCAATAAGCACATACTCGATACCCGCCATTTCTGCAAAATCCTGCAAATCTTCGGCAGTTAGGTTTTGGCTAAAGCAGGTATGGTGTGCACCGCCTGCCAAAATCCAAGCAGCACATCCTGTATGCATATTGGGATAAGGTTTCCACAAAACCCTAGCAACGGGCAATTTTGGTAAACTTTGCAAAGGAGCTACTGCCACCACTTCGTTTACCAACAGCCTAAACCTATTTCCCATATCCACTACCGACGCATTAATAGCCGGGCCAGCTCCCACGTTAAACACCAAACGCACCGGATCGGCTTTACCGCCAATACCCAATGGATGTATTTCGCAATTGGGTTTGCCATCGGCAATGCTTTCGCATATTTCCAACATATGACTACCCAAAACCAACTTGTTATCCGGATTAAAATGATAGGTATAATCTTCCATAAAGGAGTTTCCTCCTTTAAGTCCGCTACCCATCACTTTCATGGCGCGCACTAGTGCCGCTGTTTTCCAGTCGCCCTCACCTGCAAAGCCATAACCTTTTGCCATTAAGCGTTGTGCTGCAATGCCCGGTAGTTGTGCCATTCCGTACAAGTCTTCAAAAGTATCGGTAAATCCTTTAAATTGACCATTTTCCAGAAAAGTTTGTAAGCCCAATTCTATTTTAGCAGCATCGCGAAGGCTTTGGTATTGCTCGCCCCCTTTTTGCAATGAGGACACTAATTGATAGGTATCTGCATATTTTTGTACCAAATCGTCAATTGCTTTGTCGCCAATCGTGTCTATCACCTTTACCAAATCACCAATGCCATAAGTGTTTACAGAGTAGCCAAACTTAATTTCTGCTTCTACTTTATCGCCTTCAGTTACTGCTACATTGCGCATGTTATCGCCAAAGCGAGCAAATTTGGCACCTTGCCAATCGTTCCAACCAGCGGCTGCCCTTGCCCATCCATTTATTTTTCCCAAAGTTTGCTCGTCTTGCCAATGTCCGGCTACCACTTTGCGATTGAGGCGCATTCTCGACATGATGAAACCAAATTCTCTATCGCCATGGGCCGATTGATTGAGGTTCATAAAGTCCATATCTATGGTACTCCAAGGAATATCTCTGTTAAATTGTGTATGAAAGTGCAGCAATGGTTTTTGTAATATTTTTAGTCCGCCAATCCACATTTTGGCTGGCGAAAAAGTATGCATCCACGCAATGATGCCTATACAATTTTTTGCAACATTGGCTTCTTGACATACCGCATATATTTCTTCAGCGGTTTTTACGGTGGGTTTAAAAACAACACTAACAGGTATTTGTGCCGATTCGTGCAATGCAGCGGCAATTGTTTGAGAGTGACTAGCTACTTGTAACAACGTTTCTTCGCCATATAAGTGTTGGCTACCAGTTACAAACCAAACTTCTAATTTTTTTAAATCAATTGTCATTTTTTTAATATTAATTTTTTTACATAAAAATAATAAGGGCGTTCCCCTTACGGGTCGGGCTTTTTGCTGCTAGTCCTCGCCCGCACCTTAGCAGGATGCAGGCTGTGGGCTATCCGCTTCAATCCCTAACGCAAACCTTCCACAGTACCTTCTTTTGCTCATAAGCTGTTAAAACTTCAAACGCAATGCGTTTAAAAGTTTTCCATAGGCTTCATCGAGCGATTGCTTCATATTGCTATAGTTTTTACCTTCACTCCAATTACCTACAATAGGCGCTTTTTTTCCAATTCTTCCTTTTTCAATTAATGAATTGTCCGATAAATCAACTATCTCTGTTTGAATAGTGGCAAATGTTTGTTTGCCGGTTTCAATAAATCCATAGTAACTTACCAATAGGCCGTAATCGAGTTTTACCAACATTACTTCATCTATCTTGAATTGCTCTTTCACACTTCTCCAATCATCTTTAGCATATTTTTTCTTAATATCGGGTCCTTCATAAGTGGGCTTGTCATCTAAATAAATGGTATCCGTAATTATTTGGAAAGGCTTTTTGCAAACTGTTAAAATGCTTGCTATGTCCTTTTGCAATTGTGCCTTGATGTTCATTTGCTTTTCAACCTGCTTTAAAGGCTCTTGAAATCTATCGCCCGGTGTTAAAGCCATATCCAACAAACCTTGAGAGCCCTCTTTGGCTACACCAATTTTATTTACTTCAATGACTACGCCAATTTTTTTAGAATTGTAGAACGATTGGCTCAACGGTATCGTGGTAGTACATCCAAATAAACCGAATACAAGTACCATATACAAGTAAAAGGCATTTGCTTTCATAGAAAACCGACGGTTGTTTAAATAAGCGACCATAAGAGGGTAAATATTTAAGCTTTGTTATTGATTACTAAATTTATAAATGGTTAGTTGACGGTAGGTGTCGCCCGGTTTTAAAATGGTGTTTGGAAATTTTGGTTGGTTGGGGCCATCCGGAAAGTGTTGTGTTTCTAAACAAAGTGCAGCATGCTGTACATACTTTTGTTTGTTTTTGCCAATAAGCGTACCATCTAAAAAATTGCCTGAGTAAAATTGAATACCTGGTTCTGTGGTAAAAACCTCCATTTTGCGTCCACTAGCTGCATGGTATAAAGTAGCCGCTTTTGTTAAGCTATCATTGTTTTTGGTCAATACCCAATTGTGGTCAAATCCACCTTTTACGCTGGCAATGTCTTTGCCAATAATTTTTTCGCTAGTAAAATCCATTGCAGAGCCTTTAACTGCATCAATGCTTCCCGTTGGGATGAGCTTGTCATTTACAGCGGTGAATGCGTTGGCATTTAACGTAAGCGAGTGGTTTAAAATAGTGCTATCAGTTCCTGCTGATAGATTAAAATAGCAATGGTTAGTGAGGTTTACCGGTGTTGTTTTGTCAGTAGTGGCTTTATAAGCAATTTGCAATTCGTTGTTGGCCGTAAGGGTATACACCACTTGCACAGTTAATGTGCCAGGATATCCTTCTTCGCCGTCCTTACTAATATAAGTAAGTTGCAAACTACTATCGCCGGCTAATTTTTGAGCACTCCAAATTACTTTATCAAAACCTTTGATACCACCGTGCAAGGTATTGCCGTGGTCATTCAATGCCAATTGATAAGTTTTGCCATCTAAAACAAATTTACCTGCATTAATTCTATTGGCATAACGACCTACTAAACAGCCAAAATAGGGATTGTTTTTTTGCAAATAGCCACTAAGCGAGTCGAAGCCCAAAATCACATCGCCCAATTTACCCGCTTTGTCAGGTACATGCAATTGTGTTACTGTGCCACCATAGTTTAAAATGGTCGCTTTCATTCCCTTAGGATTGGTGAGCGTGTAGGCTTTTACCGTATCGGTACCAATTACGCCATAGGTAGCTTCTGTAATGGTAAAGCTACCGGTAGCCGAAGCATCATCTTTTTTGTTTGTTTGTGGTGCATTGCAAGCAAACAAACTTGTTGCAAGTAATGCCGACCAGATAAGTTGTTTTTTCATTTGTGTGTTTTTTTCATATTTATCAATCAGGAATTCAACACGTTGGGCTGTTGAATCAATCGTTAGGCATATGCGTACTTATTGACCGTAATAGCTATTAGGGCCATGTTTGCGTTCAAAATGTTTTTTAATGAGTGCATCTTTTAATTTAGGTGCTTTGGGGTTGATTTGTTCCGTAAGCAAAGCCATTTGGGCTACACTTTCTAATACAGCACTATTGTATACCGCTTTGTTGGCGTCTTTACCCCAAGTAAAGGGAGCATGATTTCCTACCAATACCATTTCTACCTCTTTGTAATCGAGACCCTTTTCTTTAAAGCAATTCATGATTTGAAAACCCGTTTCATATTCATAATTACCTTGAATCATGGCATCGTCCATTGGTGGGGCACAAGGTATGTCAACCGTATTGTGGTCGGCATGGGTAGTGCCAAAAATAGGTATATCGCGTTGGCTTTGTGCCCATGCGGTTGCATAAGTACTATGGGTATGTACAATACCGCCTATCGCTTTCCAATGTTTGTACAAAACCGCGTGAGTTAACGTATCGGAAGAAGGACGTAAATTACCTTGAACGGTGCGGCCGTCAAAGTCAACAATCACCATTTTGTCGGGCGATAAATCTTCATAAGGAACACCACTTGGTTTTATGGCAAATAACCCCAAGCTGTGGTCGGCAGCACTTACATTACCAAACGTAAACAAAACCAAGCCCAATTTGGGCAATTGCATATTGGCTTCGTAGGCCGCTTGTTGAATATGATCGTATTTCATGTATTTACAGTGTGCTTTGTTCGATAAAATTACCTAGCGATAGATATTGTTGGTAGCGGGTTGCATAAAATGTTGCTTTTGCTGTATCGGGCAAATAAGTAGCATCGAATCCTTGCCCCATAGCCAACATTGCCTCATTTACATTGGTATAAATTCCCGCAACTGTTGCTGCAAACATAGCCGCACCTAATGCGCAGGTTTGTTCGCTTTTGTGTACTCGAATGGGCATTTGTAATATATCTGCCATCATTTGCATAATGAATGGCGATTTTTTGGCTACGCCCCCCAATGCGATAATGCCCTTCACGTCTATACCTTCGCTTATGAAGCGGTCAACAATGGTTTTGGCACCAAAGCAGGTAGCTTCTACCAACGCCCTAAACATCTTAGGAGCGTCGCTTCCCAAACTCAACCCTGTAAATGCCCCTTTTAATAATTGGTTGGCATCGGGTGTTCGGCGTCCATTTAACCAATCTATTGCTATTTCGTTCGTGTCTGTTAAGGGGATTTGAGCAGCCGCTTTGCTGAGTTCTGCAATTGTTTTTCCAATTATTTCATCTTGCAAAGCGGCAAGCGTAGCGGGGTCAATTAATTGGGTTTGGGGTAAAATATGCGTAATAGGCCATGCCAATACATTTTTCAGCCATGCATATGCATCGCCAAAGGCCGATTGTCCGGCTTCCAAACCTAGCATGCCCGGAATGACTGATCCGGGTACTTGGCCACAAATGCCTTTAACCAATTTGTTACTTACTTCTTCAATTGGTGCCACCAAAATGTCGCAAGTAGAAGTACCCATGACTTTACTTAAATGATAGGGTTCTATTTGTCCACCTACGGCACCCATATGGCAATCAAAAGCTCCAACACCAATAACTACATCTGACGGCAATCCCAAACGTGTAGCCCATTCAGCTGAAATGGTTCCTGCTGCTGTGTCCGAAGCATAGGCTTTTTGCGATAATTTTTGAGTAAAGCCCGTTAGCAGATTATCCCATGAACTAAAAAAGGAATCGGGAGGTAAACCGCCAAATTCTGCCGCCCACAAACTTTTGTGCCCGGCAGCGCAAACACTGCGTTTTATGGCAGTTACATCATTACCGCCAGTGAGTAAATAGGGAATCCAGTCGCAATGTTCTACCCAAGAAGCAATCGCGTTGCGAACAGCTTCATCGGCTCTTAGGATATGTAACAATTTTGCCCAAAACCATTCTGAGGAATAAATGCCGCCCACAAATTGTAAATAATTGGTATCAAATTTTGCAGCATGCGCATTGAGTTCCGCCGCTTCTTGTATAGCTGTGTGGTCTTTCCACAGCACAAACATGGCATTGGGATTGTCCTGAAATTGTGGAAGTAGCGACAAAGGTGTACCTGTGGCATCAACTGCAATGGGTGTACTGCCGGTAGTGTCTACCGATATACCTTTTACTTGAGCAGCAATGTTGGAACCAGCTTTTGCAATGCAATCTTTTATAGTAGCTTCCAATCCTTCCACATAATCGAGTGGGTGCTGTCTGAATTGGTTGGTGGCTGCATTGCAGTACAATCCTTTTTTCCAACGGGGGTAGTAAAATACGGAGGCAGCAACTTCTTTACCGGTAAGGGCATTCACCAAAACCGAACGAACAGAATCGCTGCCATAATCTACCCCAATTACATAAGCTTCTTTGGACATAATTGATTTATTTTAATCCAACAATATTGTCATTTTTGGATCGTTGTAGTCTTTTATAAAAAATAAAATATTGTCGTATTGGTTAAATTCAGCGGCTTCGTGCAGTGTAGTGATTACAATTGCTTTCATTCCTGCATTTTTAGCGGCTTCTACTCCTTTGGGTGCATCTTCAAATACAATGCAATTTGCAGGAGAAATTCCTAAAGCAAGGGCACATTTTGTAAATGTTTCTGGATGTGGCTTGCTATTTTTTACATCGTCTGCACTAACTACAGCATTGATGTAATGATGTAGGTGCAATCCGTTCAGCACAAAATCAATGTTGTACATTATGGCTGCCGAACCAATGGCCATGGGAATGTGTTTTTGGTAAGCTTTTTCAAGAAAAGCAGGCAAACCACTAATGAGTTGTAATGAAGGGGCAAAAGCCGTTTGGTAGGCTTTTTCTTTTTCAAAGCTCATTTGCTTTTTTTCTTCCGGGGAAAATCGATTGGGAAAAATGCGTTCTAGTAATTCCTCGTTTTTGCCATAGCATTCTTCTTTCATTTTTTCCAAACTAATATTGGCGCCTAAATTGTTTAAAATACGGTGCCATGCTTGGATGTGATAAGACATGTCATCTATCATGGTGCCATTTAAATCGAATAAAAAAGCCAAAGGTGCGTTCATGTAGGGTTTGGTTGCTATAGCGTGGTGGCTATCAATAGTGCAATAATGGTATTCAAAAAACTGAATGGGCAATAACCAAATTGGTCATCACCCATTCAGTAGGGTACTAGTTAAATAAATCTGTTGATGATGTTTTCTAGGTATTCTTGTTTGCCGCTTGTAACAGCAGGTTCGCCGTTAGCAATAGCAAATGCTCTTAAATCTTCAAGGCTAAGTTTACCTTCGGTAAATTCTTTTCCTTTACCACTATCAAAACTTGCATACCTGTTGGTACGGATAGATTTGTAATCGCTTTTGTTCAAAATATTGTCTGCTACAATCAAGGCTCTTGCAAAGGTGTCCATACCGCCAATGTGGGCATAAAATAAATCGGCTACGTCGGTAGAATTTCTTCTGCGTTTTGCATCGAAATTGATACCACCTTTAGTGATACCCCCTGCTTCAACAATTACCAACATGGCTTCTACCAATTCGTTGATGTTGTTTGGAAACTGGTCTGTATCCCATCCATTTTGATAATCGCCACGGTTTGCGTCAATGCTACCCAACATACCTGCATCGGCAGCAATTTGCAATTCGTGTTGGAAAGTATGTCCGGCAAGCGTAGCGTGGTTTACTTCAATATTCAATTGAAAATCTTCTAACAAGCCAAACTGACGTAAAAAGCCAATTACGGTTTCGCTATCGTAGTCGTATTGGTGTTTGCTTGGTTCGCAAGGTTTGGGTTCAATGAAGAAAGTTCCAGTAAATCCGTTTTTGCGAGCGTAATCTTTGGCCGTATGTAAAAAGCGAGCAAAGTTTTCTTTTTCGCGTTTCATGTTGGTATTCAATAAGGTCATATAACCTTCTCTACCACCCCAAAAAACATAGTTTTCGCCTTTTAATTCAATTGTAGCGTCGATAGCGGCCTTTACTTGGGCAGCGCCATGGCTCAATACATGAAAATCTGGATTGGTACCCGCACCGTTCATGTAGCGACGGTTAGAGAATAAATTAGCGGTTCCCCACAACAATTTTACACCGCTAGCATTTTGTTTTTCTTTCAAATAAGCGGTTAAAGCTTGCAAACGACGGTCGTTTTCGGCTACATCGTTGGTATAGTCTACAACGTCTACATCATGAAAACAATAGTAAGGAAGACCCAATTTGGTCAAAAATTCAAAAGCCGCATCGGCTTTATCTTTGGCTCTTTCTACGGCATCTGCCTTTTCGTTCCAAGGATAAATGTGGGTAGGTTCACCAAATGGATCGCCTCCGTTACCTACCAATGAATGCCAATAGGCACCTGCAAAGCGCAAGTATTCCTTCATGGTTTTACCTGCAATAACTCGGTTTTCATCGTACCATCTAAAGGCAAGCGGGTTATCGCTTTCAGGGCCTTCAAATTTAATTTGGTCAATGCCTTTAAAATAGGTTTGGTTACCAATTACAACTGACATAATAAATGACTGGGGTTTGTTTAAAAAAAGAAGTATAAATTATTTTAATTGATTGTTTAATAGCGCTTTCCACTCTTCATACAATGCATTGTATTCAGTGGTATGCGTAGGATGCACGACATTCAATGCCTCCATATTGGCAAACGCTTCTGCCGCATTGGCAAAAACGCCTACACCTATTCCTGCACCTAGAGCGGCCCCTACACTGCCATCGTTGTTGTACAATTGTACACTCACATTGGCAGCATTCACAAAGGCATGGGTAAATACCGGACTTAAAAACATATTGGCTTTACCCGCTTTTACGACTGCCGGCGACATGCCATTTTCGCGCATGATATCTAAACCATACCTAAATGCAAAGGCGATTCCTTCTTGTGCTGCTCTAAACAAATGAGAAGGTGTATGCACATTAAAATCAATGTTGTGTATGTGGCTTTTAATGAATCTGTTTTCCAATATACGCTCGGCACCATTACCAAAAGGCAACATAAACAAACCATTGCTGCCGGGTGCTACAGAGGCGGCGGCTTCGTTCATTTGTGCATAGCTTAGTTGGGTGCCGGCTGTTTGCTTTACCCAACGGTTAAGAATGCCGGTTCCATTGATACACAAAAGTACCCCAAGGCGGTTTTGGTCTTGTGTGTGGTTAACATGTGCAAACGTATTAATGCGCGAAAGCGGGTCGTAAGTAAGTGCATCGCTAACGCCATAAACCACACCCGACGTGCCTGCTGTAGCAGCTACTTCTCCGGCTTCGAGTACATTTAAACTCAACGCATTATTGGGTTGGTCGCCAGCCTTGTAGGTAACTGGAATACCCGTTGTTAGCGAAAGTGTGGTTGCCACCGCTGCCGATAATCCGCCATGTGCAGCAAAAACGGGTTTTATTTCGGGAATGAGGGCTTCGCTAATACCATAATGCTGTAGTACATCTTTCGATAATTCGTTGTTGGCAAAATCCCAAAAAATGCCTTCGCTGAGTGCGGCAATAGTGGTGGTAGCTTGTTGGGTAAGTTTGTAGGCAATAAAATCGCCCGGTAGCATGATAGTAGCTATTTGTGCATATAGCTCGGGTTCATTGGTTTTAACCCATGCCAGTTTTGAAGCGGTAAAATTGCCCGGTGAATTCAATAAATGGCTCAAGCACTTGCTTTTACCAATACTGCTGAAGGCTTTTTCGCCCAAAGCTACTGCGCGGCTATCGCACCAAATAATGCTGTTGCGCAATACTTTTCCTTGGGCATCTAAACACACCAAACCGTGCATTTGATAAGCAATACCTATAGCCCCAATATCGGAAGGGTTGTAGGTTTTTAGTGCATTGGCTTTTTGAATAGCCAACTGAACATATTGCCACCAACTTTCAGGATCTTGTTCGGCCCAACCCGATTGCAATGAGATAATTTCGGCTTCTGTTTCCGGATATTGAACAGAAGCAAGGCTTTTTTGTGTGGCAGCATCCACTACCGATACTTTCACAGATGAAGTACCTACATCAATTCCTAACAATAACATATGGCGTAAAATTAAATTTAATCGTGGTAATATATTTCAATTACGGAGGTCAAAATTTGAATAAATATTGGCTTTGTACAACTGCTATTTTGAAAATAAAATATGCTATCTTATCAAGTTTTTATCTTTTGATGGCCGTATATTTGATAATATACCGTCCTTAATTTGAAGCTATGCGTACTTTAATTCAAAAAATACATGTAGAGGAGCACCATTCTTTTGCCTGTCGTACTTATAAAACGCCCAATTTTGAAACCAATTGGCACAAGCACGAAGAGTGTGAACTCATTGTATTTAACGAAGGTTTTGGCAGTGCCATGATTGGCGATTTTGTGGGCGAATTTAAAGTAGGGGATGTTTTTTTTGTAGGGAGCAATGTGCCTCACGCATTCAGGAAGTACGAACAAAAAATGATTGCTTCGGCTACTGCTATTCAATTTAAAAAAAGCATTTTGGGCAACGATTTTTTGCACCTGCCCGAAATGAAAAGTATTGCACAGTTTTTGGCCAAAACAGACGGCATAGAACTCACGAACGAGCTACGCGAAATTGTGGCTCAACAAATTTGGGCAATTGAAAAACTAGAAGGTTATGAGCGGCTGTTTTCCTTTATTGCCTGTTTGGAAACCATGAGCACCTCCGGTCAGTTGAATGCCATTACTACCAACTTTCATACATCAAGCAGCCACATCAATCCGGCGATTGAAAAAATTATCGATTTTTCCTTCAAACATTATTTAGACCCTATCACCTTGGAGCAGGTGGCCGCCGTAGCGGATATGAGTATTCCTACCTTTTGTCGTTTCTTTAAGAAAAACATCAAGAAAACGTACTTCGATTTTTTGCAAGAATTGCGCATTAGTCATGCTTGCAAATTATTGACACATACCAACAAGCCCGTAACAGAAATTTGTTACGAAAGCGGCTTCAACAGTTGGGCGCATTTTAGTAAGCAGTTTAAAAAAATAAAGCACGTAACCCCATCGGTATACCGAAAGCAATTTTCTGAGGAGTAAAGTGGTAAATGTGCAATCCCTAAAAAGGCAGCGTAAAGTATTGGCATATGAATGGCTAACAGCTTTTTCCTTAGATCATCCGGCCGTCTTCCATTGTAATGATGCGACTTGTTTTGGATGCAAAGTTGGGATCGTGGGTAACAATCAGCAGGGTTTGTCCAAATTCAGTAGCCAATTGCTGAAAAATGTCAAAAACAATATCACTGTTTTTTTTATCCAAATTACCTGTGGGTTCGTCACCCATAATAATGTGTGGGTCGTTAATGAGCGCTCGAGCGATTGCGACGCGCTGTTTTTCGCCACCAGAAATAAGGTTGGCTTTTTTATTGGCCAAATGTGCCACTCCAAGCATGGTTAATTTTTCCATAGCGCGATGTTCCACTTCGGCATCTGCATATTTTTGTAATTTCAGTCCAGGCAACATGACATTTTTTAGTACCGTAAATTCGTTTAGCAAGTAGTGAAACTGAAATACAAAACCAATTTTGCTATTGCGCACTTGGGCTAACTCGGCCTCTTTTTTTTCTGCCATCAATATGCCATCTATGTATAGTTGGCCTTCATAGTCGGTATCCATCGTGGATAAAATGTATAGTAGGGTAGATTTGCCGCAACCTGATTTGCCGGTTAACGATACAAACTCGCCCTTGTGAATGGCAAAACTGATGTTTTTCAATACCTGAATACTTACAGGGTCGTGAAAGCTTTTGCAAATATTTCGGGCTTCTAATATGGGGGTGGTGGGTTGCATTTATTTACCTCGGATGATGATGACAGGATCTATTTTACTGGCTTTTCGGGCCGGCAGCCATCCGGCAAAATAGGTGGTTACGAGCGAAAAAATGGCGCCAATTACATAAAATGCCGGATTGTAATTGATGGGGTAAGTTTTTACTGTTGGCAGCGACGGTGTATTAAAAGGAATGTGTGCAATGCTGTACGAAAGCAGCCAACCAATCAGTAAACCAAGCATGCCGCCAACAAAACCTATGCTTAGTGCAATGAGTAAAAAAATGCGTTTTACATCTTTGCCGGCAAAACCGGTAGCTTTTAAAATGGCTATCGAATCCATTTTTTCGTAAATCATCATGTTTAAAATGTTGTAAATACCAAATCCAGCCACAATCAGTAAGGTAATGCCAACGGTGTAGGAAATAAGGGTTCGTATGCTACTGCCGGTTTCAAATTGTGCATTCGCAGTTTGTATGTCTTCCGCATCGGTTTGGTACAACTGTTGGTATTCTTTTGCCAAGGCCGGAGCCATTTGAATGTTTTTGAGTCGCACCTGTATATCAGTTATGTAATTACTGGGTTTGCCCAATAATTTTTGTACGGTACTTACCGAAGCAAAACTTTGTACCTTATCCAATTCCTTAATCCCCGATTGAAAAAAGCCCACTACTTTCAATTGAAATCGGTTGCCCTTGGCAGAAGTAACCTGAACTACATCGCCAATATTGGCCAATAGTTTTTCCGCTAATCCTTTGCCCAACACAATGCTGTTAGGCACTTTCCCAATATCGTTGCCATTGCCTTCGGTAATGTATTCGTTAAAGTGAAACAGTTTGCTTTCCACAACTACATCTATGCCATTAATGGCGCCTGTAATATCAATACTGCCGTCGTTGAAAAAAACTTGTGCCGTCAATTTGGGCGATATGCCAACCACTCTTTCGTCTTTTTGGAGCGATTGCATAATCAGCGCACTATTGTATATTTCCTGTCGGCTTCCGCCCGATTTAATGGAGTGTATAAAGTTGTAATGTTGTTGATAAGGTGCATATTGATTAATCGGCTGTTGGCTATTGGGTTTTACTTCGTTGTACATGCGTATATGCGGTGTCCTATTTACAATTAAGCCGTCTAGCAAGTCGTTGAGCCCCGCCATAAAACTCAACAAGGTAATAAACATGGTAATGCTAAAGGTAACACCAATAGCAGCAATCAAGGTTTGCCGCCACCGCGCTAGTAATAGCGACTGTGCAATTGCTACAATCAGTTTCCAATTCATAATACTGGTTTTACAATTACCTCATTGGCCGATAATCCCTCAAGGATTTCAATTTTTTGATAATCTTTCAGGCCGGTAACCACTTTGCGTTTTTGATTTTTGGGCAATAGTACGCACGTATCAGGGGTTAGGTAATTACGAGGTATGGTCAAGGCCTTGTTTTTTACTTTTAGTACTATATTGGCTTCTACCGTTAGGTTGGGGTATAACTTGGGTGGGGGTTGTACAAAAGTGGCTTCAATGGTAAACGATTTGGTAGCAGCGTTCATGCTCGGATTTATTTTAGACACCACCGCCTCAAACACTTTGTTTTTATAGCTATCCATTTGTACCAATACTTTTTGCCCCATCGCAATGCTTGCAATGTCGTATTCATCCACTTGCAGTTCCAGCAAAAAGCTATTGGAAGCCCCAACAAGTGCCACTGGGTTTTGGGTATTGGCCATTTCGCCCTCTTTTTTGTACACATTGTACACTTTACCCTCGGTTTGACTCACTACGGTAAAATCGCTAGTAACGCGTTGGCTTAGCTGTACATTTTTTTCTGCTTGCTGCAATTGAAGGGTCAATTGTTGTTGCAGGTTTTTGTATTTTACTTCCGCCGCTAAAAAAGCGTTTCGGGCGTTGGTATATTGTAGCTGTCGGTTTTCCAATTCGTTTTGTGTACCTATTCCTTGTTGCCAAAGATTTTTTTGTTTTTGCAGCAGTAGTTCGTCGTTGTCCAATTTGCTTTTGGCTACAGCAATGTCTATTTTCAGTTCAGCTAATTTTTCTTGTTGTGCTTTGGCAAGTTGCGCGGCCAATTGGGCATTATCGTTGTTCAGTTGCGCCGTTCCACTGTTGATTTGCATGAGTGGTGTACCCTTTTTTACCAAATCGCCCTCGGTTACCCATACCTTTTGAACAATACCACTTGTAGCAGCATACACTTGGTATTGTTGGTTACTTTTCACAATGCCCGATGCATACACGGCTTCGGTAATAGGTTGTAGGGTAGGTTGCGTTTGTTCTTGTTTTTTTCGGCAGGCTGTCAGCAACAGTCCTACCAAGGCAAAAGCCCAAATCCGTCGCATAATAAGTATGGTTAAGTGGTTAAAACTACGGTTAAAATTGGCAGCAGGATACGATATTTATCAGTTTTGTTAAACAAGTGGTTAGGGTAGGGCGTGCCCCTTCGGGTCGTGCTTTACGCTCATACTCCTCGCCGCCACCTTTCAGGATGTCGGCTGTGGGGTAACCGCTTCAATCACTCACGCGTGTTTCCTGCTACAAAGTTTTTTGCTTTATTATAGATGCTTTCAAAGTAGACACTTGATGGTAGCGTTAAGTGTATCTTTTCTAAATAGACACGTTAGGACAAATACTTGCAACCTAAAGAAGCGTAGCTGTAACGGTTGACAACCATTTTTGAATAAGTATAAAACAAGCAACTCACTAACGAAGCACTTTATGAAACATACCTCACCGCCTACAGCCATGCGGAAGTTGGCAAAACTTTTTCCCATGTGCGTAACAGGCATTTAATGACATTCGCAAAGTGTTATTCAACCACTATTTGTAAATAGCCCTTTACTTGCCATGTTATACCTACTGCCTTCGCCGGTTGTTGCCTTTGTGCAAAACTTTTGTAACTGTTTGTATCATAAGCCAATGAGCAGGGAAATAGTATCGATAAAAATGGATTTACAGCAATATGGAAGGTGGGTGTGGATTACCTGCATCAAAGTAGGGGCAAATGCTCTGTTTTGCAATTGGGCATGTGAACAATGAGCAGGCTATAGTAATTTCGGC
>JAIXOS010000408.1 GCA_027486695.1 Chitinophagaceae bacterium
GCCTTTAGCACCAATATTGGCCCCCAATTTGGTCGTTCTATTGACCCCACCACCAATGCTTTTTCCAATACCGAACTGCTTTCGCAAAATTACAGCTTGCAAGGGGGTGTTCAGTTATACAATTGGGGACGTCTTAAGCACAACCTTGCTGCCAACCAATTTAGCGCACTTGCTGCCTTGGCCGATGCTGAAAAAACCGCTACCGATGTTTCCTTGAACGTGGCTACCGCTTACTTGCAAGTACTTGGTGCCAAGGAACAACTACATGTGTTCGATATTCAAATAGCACAAACGGCCGAACAATTACAAATTACCCGCAAACGCGTAACAGCAGGTGCATTACCCGAACTGAATTTAGTGGAATTGGAAGCGCAATTGGCCAACGATAGCAGCAACTACATTAGTGCCTACAGCACTTTTCAGCAAAACAAACTATCGCTAAAAGCATTGCTTAACCTTGATGCCGCTGCCGATTTTGAAGTGGCTACCCCTCCGCTCAACGGCATTCCTTTACAACCCCTTGCCGATTTGCAACCGGAAGCCGTGTACCAATTAGCCCTAAACACACAGCCGGCACAAAAGGCCAACCTGCTTAAAACAAAAGCTGCCGAAAAAAATGTATTGGCCAACAAAGCTGCCCTATACCCTACTATTACGGGCAACTACTCGCTAGGCTCTATTTACAACAACAAAGCACAAAATGTTACAAGTGCTACCCTTACCAATGCACCAATTGGCAAAGTAACGGTGAACAACATTGATTACACAGTTTACACTCCCTATAACCAATACAGTTATGGCAAAACCCCTTATGTAACACAGCTCAACAACAATTTTAGACAAAGTGTAGGCTTAGGCCTATCGGTTCCTATATTCAACAACGGACAAAATAAAATTGCCTACGAAAACGCCAAGCTCAACTTATTGGGAACACAATTGCAACAAGACCAAGCCAATCAAAAACTAAAACAAGATGTTTATACCGCTTACGCAAATGCAGTAGCTGCCTTGCAAAAATACCAAGCAAGTGTGCGCAGTATACAAAGTGCGCAAAAAGCGTACGACTTTGCCCTTAAACGATACGAAGTAGGCTTATTGGGTACGCTCGATTTAATTACCAATCAAAACAACCTTTCCAAAGCACGCATTCAAGCCTTAATAAACCAATTCGACTATATATTTAGAATGAAATTGTTGGAATTTTACAAAGGACAACAAATCACTTTCTAAAACAAGCGACGGTATAGTAGCTCAACGGCAAACAACTTTACGCAACTTGCGTCCCGCTTTTCACTACTACTCCGCCACAAAGCCCCCCACAAAACCCTCAGCGGGGTAACCGTTGCAATCGGGGCTAGGTTTTCAGGGTTCGTAGCCATGTTCAACCTTTTATAAACTTAAGTATACAACTTCACGAATATGAAAAAGAAAATTTTATGGATTGTCGGTATCTTACTAGTATTGGTAGTACTGCTCATTGTGCTCAAAAAAGCAGGTGTTATTGGCAAAAATGAAGGCATTAAAGTAGCCACAGAAAAAGCCGTGCAACGTACTATCATCGAAACCGTAAATGCAAGCGGCAAAGTATATCCCGAAATTGAAGTAAAAGTGAGTCCTGATATTAGTGGCGAAGTGGTAGACTTGATGGTAAACGAGGGCGATACCGTACGAAAGGGGCAAATAGTAGCGCGCATTTACGCCGATATTTATGCATCGCAACGCAACCAAGCGGTGGCAGGTGTTAACCAAGCAAAAGCACAATTGAACAATGCAAATGCCAATATTGACGGACTCAAAGCTACCTACGAACAGGCCAAAGCCAATTACGAAAGACAACAAAAACTCTTGACCGAAAAAGTAATTGCCCGTTCCGAATTTGAGCAAGCACAACAGGCTTTTCGCACCGCAGAGGCCAACTTACATGCCGCCAAAGAAGGTGTAAAAAGCAGTGAAGCACAAATACAAAGCGTACAAGCCCAATTAGACCGTGCCGATAAAGACCTCAACCGTACCGTTATTACTGCCCCGATGGACGGTGTTGTGAGTTTGCTCAGCGTAAAAAAAGGAGAAAGAGTGGCCGGCAACAGCTTTAATGTAGGTACCGAAATGATGCGTATTGCCGATATGCGCAGCATTGAAGTAAGGGTAGATGTGGGCGAAAACGACATACCTAAAGTAAAAATAGGCGATACCGCATTGGTAGAAGTAGATGCCTACAATAGCAGAAAATTTAAAGGAATTGTATACAAAATTGCCAACCCAAGCAGTACAGGCATCACCAATAGCAGCACCGAAGTAACCAATTACAAAGTACACATTCGTTTGCTTGCATCGGACTATGCCGATTTAATTGTACCCAAGAAGGTTTTCCCCTTTAGGCCAAACATGAGCGCAAGTGCCGATATTCAAACCAAAACCAAAATAAACGTACTCAGCGTACCTATTAATGCGGTTACCACTCGCGACAAAAAAACAGACAAAGCACCTGCGGAAAAAAACAAAGAAACAGACAAAAACACGACCGCCGACACCGATGAAA
>JAIXOS010000390.1 GCA_027486695.1 Chitinophagaceae bacterium
AAAATCAATATTTTCTTCAATTAAAATTGGATTTCCTAGAGTTCCAACTCTCCCAAAAAGAATATCACCCTTTTGAGGCTTAGCATTTTTTGTTGAATTTTTAAATTCGGACTCACTGATAAATCTAGTTTTTGAAAAATTAATAACACCACCATTAATATCTTTTACAGAAAGGAATGGTACACCTTCACTTGTATATTCTGGTGTATAAGTTAACCCTAAAAAAATTTCACAAATATCCCCCAACTGTTTAGCTCCCCAATCTGTGGGAATTAAACCAATAGGCGTTTGCTTGTATGTACTAGTATTATTCATTATCATTTAGGTTAAAGGATTGCAGCAATTGGAAGTATATGGCTTGCATATCTTGTTTGCCAAAACCATTGCCTTTAAAAATAGCAGGGTCGGGCAAATCGTTTTTTACTGTATTGGCAAATGTTTGTAAATCAGCTTTTATTATATCGGGTGTTTCAAACAGCTGGTCTTGTGGCAGCAGAAATACCATTCTAAAAACATCGTATTTATGCTTTATAATGTTGACCTCTTTTATATCCTTACCATCCTCTTTTAATTGCTTATTGCTTAGGTAGGCATAGGCTTTTAAGCAAATAATGCTGTGTGGTGTTGCAAAGTGTACCCCATCTTTTATTTGTGCATTTTGAATGGTGTATTGATAATATTCTTCGTTTAATAAAATGGCAGATAAGCTTGATAAACCTTCTTCTACAGGAATGGGTGTAAGGTGTGCATCCTCAGAAGCATCAATTATATCGGGTACTTTACAAAACAGTTCTATTTGCTTGGGAAAGTTTGCAGTTTGTGGTTTGTTGAAACGGTAGCAAGTTTTTTTATCCATTTCTTTTTGCTGCACTTGGTAGCCACCTTCTTTAATAAAAGCCCAAAATTGTGTAACAAATTCAGGTGTTAATGCTTCTACAATGAGTATGATGTCTATATCATCGGTAGCCCTTGGTACAAAGCCTGCTTCTTCAATAATAATATCGCAGGCAGTGCCGCCAATTATTAAATAACTGTTTTGAAATTCTTTAAAGTATTCGCTAAATGTGTCTAATCCTATGACCATATGAAATTATCTATTATTTGTTCGAGACCCATTTCTACACGTTCGTCGTGGCTATCTTTTAAACTTAGGTATAACGATAATGGATCTACAACAAAGTCATCGTTATTCATTTCTTCTATTAAAGTGTATGGGTTGTATTTCCATACTTCTAATGCAAACCTGCCCTCATAATCGTTGGCATTTATCAGTGCAATGCTTTTTTGCAAACCATAAAATACTGTTTTCTCAATTGCATAATATTGTTGCTTGCTTGGGTTTAGGCTTGTGTATTCTGGCAATGCAGATGCGTTGCACATTAGCCTATTAATACCTTGTGGTAATTCGTCAACAAATACTGTTTTTAATACTGGGTTTACCAGCAAATTATTGTGCAATAAATAGTTCCATAGTTCGTGCCTTTCAAATTTAAATTTTACGTACTTCTCTTTATCTCCCTCAACGTCCACTATATCGTGATACTTTAAGTTGTCAATAGCATTGGTAATTGCCATTGGTGTATAGTGTAGCTTTATGGCTATTTCTTTAAAAGAATGTTGCTCTAATTTCCAGTTATTGTATCTATGTATTATTTGATAAATAGCTAAAACCTGGGCAGAGGGTAATAGCTTTTCGTTCTTTTGTTTTGCCCTTGGGTTTGCATAGCTTTCTCTTAAATCAATTAGCAATTCGGGCAAAAAAAGTTGCTTTTCAGGCACAATGAAATTGATACCCTTTTCAATTAGCCTTTTACGATTGTAAGCAGCAAGTGCTGGAATAACGATTACTATTTTTTTATTAAAAGTGCTTTTAAGTAATTGGCAATGTTTTTCGAGTTGTAGTATGCCAAAATCATCGTTGTTTCTTAATTCTACCAAGATTAATTCTCTGCCAAATAATACAGTTTCGTACAGCCTATAAGCCTCATTAATAAACATAGGCAGCTTGCCTAAACCATCTTTTTGAATAGGTAAACTTGTGGCATTTGTGCCTAAAGTTTGGTTGATATAATGTATTGCTTGTTTCATATACTACTTGTTGATAAAGCTAATTAAGTTCAATAAAGTTGATAGGTTTATTGTGCAAAAATAGGTTTATTATACTGTAAATCATACCTGAATTAGTTTATTATGGCTAAAAAATTGGTGTTCGCCATTTTGTACATATCCTAACTGATTGGTAAGCATTTGGGTATTGCCAATGATAAAATTGGGTGTGTTAGAATGGTGATGCCCATATATCCAATAATCAATAGTTGAGGCTTCAATGGTATTAAATAACTCAACTGCAAAAGCTTCGTTTAAATCACTACCTCTATACAATGCTGGATAGTTTAGTAATGTGGGTACGTGGTGAGTTACTACCACTGTTTTATTGGTGTTGCTTTGGTGTTGTGGCGTTGTTGTGTCGTTGTTGAGCCGTTGTAGCTGCTCCGTAACAAAGGCAATACTATTGTTGTGCAACTCATTGTACTTATCAGCAAAAAAACGAAAACCATTGTATTTGATTACTTGAAAATCGCTTAACCCACGTTCTATTTGCCATTGATTGGCAGGGCTAATTTTTGACCATAGTGTAGAAAATATGAAATTGATATTTTGATGTTCTGCAACTGTATTATTTACTAAGAAAACATTGCTACGAATTTTTTCAAATAGTTCACCAGTTTTTGTAGCAGCATCAAAATAATAATATTCGTGGTTGCCAGGCACCCAATAAGTAGTTTGAAAATTATCGGCTATATAGCTAAAAAAATCTTTGTGCTTATCCATTATAGCAAATGGTACAATATCGCCAGCCAACAACAACACATCACCAGTAGGCACTAAAGGATTGGCTTTTAGAAATGCCTTGTTTTGAGGAAATTCTAAATGAAGGTCGGAAGCGTATTGTATTTTACTTAATTGCATATTGCTATTATCTAAATTAAATTGAGTTCTTTCAAATAGTTTTCCATTTGTGTTTCCACTTCGGTTAATTGTTTTTTTAGTTCAACAATAGTGGCTTGTATGGCTTTAATATCTACTTCAGCTTCTTCTACAAACGTATCTACGTAACGAGGTATATTGAGGTTGTAGTCGTTTTCGATAATATCATTTATAGTTGCTCTGTAAGCATATTTATCTTCAACTATTGCTCCTTTTTCGGTGGTTAATGGTGTTGCAGCTTTAAAGGCTTTGAAAGTGGTAACGATGTGTTGAATGTCTTTATCTCTTAGTTTATTTTGATTTTTGCCACTATCAAACTCCCTGCTGGCATCAATAAACAATACATCTTTATTATCGCCTTTGGCTCTATTGAAAATGAGTATTGCTGCAGGAATACCAGTACCAAAAAACAAGTTGGCAGGTAAGCCTATAACGGCTTCTAACAAATTTTCATCAATTAATTTTTTACGAATTT
>JAIXOS010000065.1 GCA_027486695.1 Chitinophagaceae bacterium
ATTGATGCCGTATTGATTTACGCCCAAAAAGGGCATGGCCGACGCAGCAATTGGTATACCGACTATACGTTTGCAGTTAAAGATGGCGATAAACTAGTCAGTTTTGCCAAAGCCTACAGCGGCCTAACCGATAAAGAACTGTCCGAAATAGATGCTTTTGTAAAAAAACATGCCATAGAAAAATTTGGCCCGGTGCGTACAGTGCCCCCACAGCTTGTATTCGAAATTGCTTTTGAAGGCATTGCAGCTAGCAACCGACACAAAAGTGGTATTGCATTGCGTTTTCCAAGAATCAGCCGTTGGCGAAAAGATAAAACCTTAGCCGATATCAATACCTTGGCCGATTTACAGCTGCTTTTACAACTGTCCTAAAATCTGGTTACTAAATCGGCTGTTTGTTTTACTAAAAATGTCCCTGGTTCCTTGCAACATTTTACACAAACCGTTTTTTTCTTTTTATGTTTGTAAGCTATGGCTGCCATGCATTTATCTATCGCTATTTTAGACCTGTATAACGGTATTCCCAATGAAGGAATGCGTTGCATACAACAAATACTGTTGCAATGGCAAAGCACTTCGGGTATAACGGTAAAGTACACTATTTACAACGTACGTACAGCAATGCAGGTGCCCGATTTGCGGTACGATGCATACATTAGTACGGGCGGCCCCGGTTCGCCATTAGCAAGTGAAGGCAGTCCATGGGAAGTTCGGTATTTTGATTGGGTAAATAAGCTGCATCAATACAATTTACAGGCCGCGCCTGCTGCTCAAAAGCAAGCATTTTTTATATGCCATAGTTTTCAGTTGTTGTGCCGCTTTTTGCGGGTGGGGCAGGTGTGCAAGCGCAAAAGCACTGCTTTTGGTGTTTTTCCTGTTCATACTTTGCAGGCAGCTTATTTGCAGGAAGAGCCATTATTGGCAGGATTGGGCAATCCTTTTTATGTGGTGGATAGTCGCGATTATCAAGTTATAGGTATAGATGCATTGCATTTGGAATCGATGGGTGGAAAAGTGTTGTGTTTAGAAAAAGAAAGACCCCATGTACAGTTAGAAAGATCCGCTATGTGCATACGTTTTAATGCATGGTTTTTTGGTACCCAATTTCATCCGGAAGCCGATGCCGAAGGAATGCGCAAGTATTTGCTACGCGATGATAAAAAAGCCGGTATCATAGCACAACATGGCGTGGATAAATGGCAAACTATGCTCGACTATTTACAAGATACCGATAAAATTATGTGTACCTATCAGCGGCTGCTTCCTAATTTTTTAACAAGTGTATGGCAAAGACAATATTTGCCTGCCTTGGTGTAATGGCAAGGAATAGGTGCCAATATACTCCTCGTGTGGATGGATTGGTTATCTTTAATATAGTCCCACGCTTATTTAGTAAGTAAGTTTTATTTTTTGCATGAAAATCAATCGGTATTATGCTCAAGTATGGCTTGTAAGTTGCTATATTTGAAAGAATGACAACATGGGAGCTACCATTTTGCTCCTATTGGTTGTAACCCCTATTGTGAGTTTAAAATAAAACAGTATGCACTTTTTACAATTATGGAATACATGGATGGCCAAGCCAACAGCCTTTATGGGCGTTTTGTTATTGTTGGTTGGCTGTAACAAATCTTCTAACAACGGAAATAGTGATACTTCTCTAAATCCCTTTTATCAATTAAAAGAAATACACTCGGTAGATTCGGGCATGGTTGGTACGTGGTACAATGCAACGCACAGTTTTTTTGAGTACAATGAACATCGTCAACTTACAGCATACAAGGCATTGATGACGTATAAAGCATCCGAACAGTCGGCAGTGCTCAGTAACGACACTTTAACCATGCAATTTCAATATACCGATAGCCTTAGCAAAAGCCCTTACTTTTATACTTTTCGGTACAACAATAAAGGCATGCCCAAGCCCGATGTTTCCAAACATTATTTGCAATACCAAAATGGCCAATTGGTGGTAGATTCGTCTGTGGCAGAGCCATCCAATTTAACTGCAGGTATTACACAATATAGCTATGGGGTGAATTATGTTACCAAAATGGGTAGCGTGGGCAGTAAAGAAGGGGATAGTTTGTATTACAACAACGGCTTGTTGGTGCAACAAAAAATGCTCAATGGTACCTTGGTAGTTCAGGAGTTTACGTATGTATACGATACGTTATCGCCACAAAATCCTTATTCATCTATACTTCCTGCTTGTACTTACTTGTTTACAGAGTTTCCTTTTTCGGCCAAACTGCCATCGCGTTTTCACGAAAAGTATGCTATGGGTGCGGCTAATGTTCCCGATACCGGCTACTATACTTATACCGTGGATACTTTTGGTAGGGTAAAAGCCATGGTTTGCACAAGCAATAGGCAACTCAGTCGCGTTCAATTTACGTACCGCCAATAAGTATTTGGTTAACCACCAAATAAGCAATCGAGTGCTAAATGCAGTGGAAAAAGTAGCCATGGAATAGTGGTTGGGTCAACTGTTCCTCATTGGTTATGCCGCTGAATGGTGCCAACGCCAATACAGCTACATACGTAGTACCGGCCCTTGGCTCACACCCAAAAAAGCAATTTCCAACATAGTTGTAAAGCCTACCGATGTTGTAAAAAAAGCTTGTTAAGATGCATAAAATGCAGTTTTTTAGGCTGGCAACAAAAGATTCTTTACTTTTCATGTTAATTACAGTTTGCACTTGGTACAAATTGTTTTGCATTAGGCTTATGTATAAGTTTTTATTCACGATTGTTTTGGTGGCTTTTTGTGGTGGCGTTTTGGCCCAACATAAAAAGAAACGGAGTGCCAAAAAGCACCCTACAGAAAAGCACACACCCATAGAAAACGGTATTGGCATTGCTAGCTATTATAGCGATAAGTTGCAGGGTTCTAAAACGGCTACCGGCGAACGCTTTGACAACCAATTGCTTACAGCAGCAAGTAATTCGTTCAAATTGCAAACATGGGTACGTGTCACCAATTTGAGTAACTACAAACAGGTAGTGGTAAGAATCAATGATCGAATGCATCGAAAAATGGTAAAGCGAGGAAGGATTATTGATGTAAGCAAATCGGCGGCGGTGGCATTGGACTTTATTAAAAATGGGTTGGTAAAAGTAAAAGTGGAAATTACCGAAGCACCAACCGATTCCAATAAACCCTAAAGGTTGGTACACTAAGCAAGTTTGTGCTAACAGCAGGGCAGTAGCTTATTGGTATAGTCAGTAAATTTAAATTGAAAGTTGTATATTTAAACTGTTAACAAAACAAAGCTTATGAAGAGAGTGTTCTTGGGCATGTTGTCCCTACTGTTGTGTTGTGAAATGATGGCACAAACCAATGTTTTGAAAAAGAAGCCTTCTTTCTCACTCAATTTTGCATTGAAAGATTTTGTAACCCCTGCCCGCATCAAATCTACTTCTTTCAGTCAGGTATTGGTAGATAAAGGCATTGCCAAAACAAGCGATATGTCTGCCGCTTTAGGCGTACAATACTTAGAAGGATTGACCGATCATATTGACTTTGTAGCAGGATTGGATGTAGCTTTTTTGAATTATCCTTTTCGGAATACTTCCAAAATATTGAATGCCAATAAATTTTTAGTGTCGGTAGATGCCGGTGTTAATGTGAAATTGTTGCCCGATAACTATTTCTTTACGCCCTATCTTTCGGGCGGTTTAGGTGGATCTATGTACAATGCCACTTATTTTGCCGCGTTCAATTATTTGGGTGGTGGTATGCAGTTTAGACTTAGTGAAGATGTGTTTATCAATACGCAATGCAGTTATCGCTTCAAAGTAACCGATTGGGCTAGCGATCATTTGCAATTTTCATTAGGCGTAGTAGCACCAATTACAGAGAAAAAACCGGTTGTGAAAGCACTTCCGCCGCCTGCACCGGTAGAAGTAGATAAAGATAGCGATGCCGACGGAATTGCAGACAGTAAAGACAAGTGTCCTAATGTTGCCGGTTTAGCCAAATACAATGGCTGTCCTATTCCTGATACCGATGGAGATGGTATTAATGATGAAAATGATAAATGCATCAAGCAAAAAGGTATTGCCAAATACAGTGGTTGTCCTATTCCTGATACCGATAAAGATGGCATCAATGATGAAGAAGACAAATGTATAACAGTGGCAGGATTGGCACGCTATGGCGGTTGTCCAATACCGGATACTGATAACGATGGCGTAAACGACGAAGAAGACAAATGCCCTAACGAAGTAGGTACCAAAGCCAATAATGGCTGTCCTGAAATACAAACCAAAATAGCCGAATTGGCCAAACAAGTGTACTTTGCCAATAACGGTACTACTATTGGTAAAAAAGCTTTGCCAAGTTTAGATTCTGTAGCCGCTATTTTGACCAAATACACAAGCGCACAACTTTTAATTGAAGGCCATACTGATAATGTGGGTAGCGCTGCCGGCAATAAATTGTTATCGCAAAAGCGTGCCAATGCCATCAAAGCGTACTTTGTGAAAAAAGGGATAGCCGAAAGCAGGCTTCGCGCAGTAGGTTTGGGCTTAGAAAAACCGCTGGGCAACAATGCAACAGCATCAGGTAGAGCCCTCAACAGAAGAGTGGAAATGAAAACTACCTATGAGTATAAATAATCGGTATAACTTCTTATACCATTGCAAAAAGAGGCTTTGTCAACCACGACAGAGCCTCTTTTTTGTGCTATGAGCAACAGTGATACCATTTATAAATAGTTTCGCAATACCAACAATACCCAATATAGTATGCCGGCAATTTTGTTATTAGAAGATGATTTTAAAATGTCGTCAGAGCTGAAGTCGTTTTTCACGAAACAAGGTTATGCATGCGATACTGTATACGACGGTCTGATTTTTTTTAAGCAGGCACAAATGGTCAACTACGATTTGTATATTTTAGATATTAATGTCCCCACGCTCAATGGGATAGAAGTATGCAAAAAAATAAGGGAGCGAAAAGAACAGGTACCTATTTTAATGCTTACAGCATACAGTGCCGTAGAAGATAAAGTACAAGCATTAGAATATGGTGCGGACGATTATTTGGTAAAGCCCTTTCATTTTAGTGAACTCTTGGCGCGTATCAAAGCGCTTTTACGCAGGGGCATGGTGCCACAAAAAGAAATGACTATTATTTATGAAGTTGAAGATTTGTACATCAATGCCACAGAAATGCAGGTTAAAAGAGCCGAAAAGCCCATTAATCTTACGCCGAAAGAGTATAAATTGTTGGAGTTATTAGCAGCAAACAAAGGTCGTTATGTATCAAAACAAACGATTGCCGAAAAAGTATGGGACATCCACTTTGAAACAGGCACCAATACCATAGAAGTTTATATCAATTTGTTGCGCAATAAAATTGATAAAGATTTTGAAACACCCCTTATACATACCAAACCGGGTTACGGCTATTACCTGAAGGCAACCAAATAACAGCGTGCATGAACTTAAAACAGCGTTTTTCCTTACTTTTCAGTACCCTTTTTTCATTGCTGTTGGCCGTAGTGATGGTATTGGTGTATACGCTGTTTGCCAATTTTAGAAATGATGAGTTTAAAGCCCGATTGGCCGAAAAAGCAGAAACTACTTTTCGATTGTTGGTAGATGTAAAAGAAATCGATTACCAATTACTTAAAATTATCGACAAAAATACCATCAATAAGCTGTATAGCGAAAAGGTGCTGATATTCAACGATAGTTTACAATTGATTTATAGCAGTATTGATGATACGTTGGTCACTTGGTCCAAGGATGAATTGCGTTTAATCAAAAAGCGAAAAACAGTTTTTAGAAAAAACGGCATTTTTGATACCTATGGCATGTATTACGATTCTAAATACAGAGATTATTATGTGTTGGTGTCGGCAGAAGACAAATATGGCAACCGAAAGTTAGCCTACCTGTATTATTTGTTGTTAGGTGCTTTTTGTGTTGCTAGTATTGCCGTTTGGATATTGTCGTTTTATTTAAGCAAAGAAGCATTAAAACCTTTAGACGATTTGCGCTTGAAAATTTCGGAAATTACCGATAAAAGCCTTAACACTCGGTTAACGATTACAGCCAAAAGGGATGAAATTACGGCATTAGGTCATTCGTTCAATCAAATGCTCGAACGGATTCATTTGGCATACAACCGTCAAAAAACGTTTACTGCTAATGCGTCGCACGAGTTGAGAACACCGATTACCCGCATTGTAGCTCAATTAGAAAATTTAATACAAGAGTACCAAAACCAATCCGCCATCCATCTTCCTTTAAAACGAATTTCGGACGACGCTTACCAATTGTCAGATGTAGTAAGTTCTTTACTACTACTATCAAAAATTGAGAATAGCGCTTCCCCAAAAGCTTTTCAAAGCATCCGTTTAGACGAAGTGTTGTTTACAGCTGCCGAACGAATAGGCCAAATGTTTCCCGACTTTCGGTTTCATTTCGAAATAGAAAACACAGCCCAACAAGTGCAAATAGAAGTATTGGGCGATGAAACCCTACTTGGAATTGCATTTGCCAACTTGCTCAAAAACGCCTATCAATACTCCGATAATCATACAGTTACATGCGTTCTTTTATCGGCAGATACCTTTCTTCAAATGACCATTACCAATACTGGGCCTACTCCCGAATTGACCGATACAAGCCATCTGTTTAATTCATTTACGCGAGGCAACAATGCACAACATAGGGAAGGCAGCGGCTTAGGATTAAGTATTGTACAGCGAATTATTGCTTATCATCATGCACAAATTACCTATCATATACCGTCTATTAATACCAATCAGTTGGTTATAACATTTCATTTATAAACCTTAAGGTTTTATTAAGTTGTTTCTTAAGGTATTCTTAAGCAGTGGTGCCAATCTTTGCTTGGTTATACTGTAGCTATGAATAAATTTTGGTGTTGCTTTTTGTTTGTAAGTGGCATTTGCAGCCATGTTTTTGCGCAGTCGGGTGTTAGTTTAGCCCAATGCGAATCCCTTTTTCTGAAAAATAATTTATCGCTCGTTGCCGAACAATTCAATATTGAAGGTGCACAAGCTATTGCCGAACAGGCAAAACTGTGGGATAATCCGGTGGTGAGTGCCGAGTTGAATGTAATAGATCCACAAAACCACCAATTGTTGCACGTAAGTAGTAGCGGTCAAAAAGCATTAGCCATTCAACAACTCTTGTATTTGGGAGGCAAAAAAGCCAAAGAAGTAGCCGTTGCAAAAACCAATAGTCAAATTGCCCAATTGGTTTTTTACGACTTGCTGCGTAATTTAAAGTACCAATTGCGCGTAAGCTATTTTAATGTGTATTACGACAATATTGCCATGTCGGCGCTTGATAAACAATTGACAAATCTGGATACTTTAATCAAAGCCTACAACGTCCAAGCACTAAAAGGGAATGTACCACTTAAAGATGTGGTACGACTTCAAGCCCTTTATTTAGGTCTAAAAAACGAGCAAACGGCACGAGCCAACAGTATTATTGAAGACCAAAAAAAGTTAGGGTTGTTGCTTGCTACCGACCAAATAGTGATGCCTATACCTTCCGTTGAGGAAATCAATATTTATCAAAAAAACAATACCTTATCTGCCGCCAACTTGGTGGACAAAGCACTCTTGAATCGGTTGGAAATTGCCCTTGCCGATGCCAACTCATTGGCAGCCCAACAAACAATTGCCTATCAAAAAGCCTTAGCTGTACCCGACCTAACTCTTGGTGCCTCCTACGATCAAAGGGGAGGGGCTTTTGCCAATCAAATGAATGTAACTGTAGCCATGCCGCTCAAATTGTGGAACATAAACCAAGGAAACATCAAAGCCGCCAATATCAAAAGCCAACAATTGCTCACGCTTAAGCAGCAAACCGTTTTACAAATACAAACAGAGGTGAAAGCCGCTTTGCAAAAATACCAAACTGCCAAAAGCAATTTTTCTATGCTCAATGGCACATTGGTGAGCAATTTTGATGAGGTATTGAACGGCGTATACAACAACTTCCAAAAACGCAATATTTCGCTGATAGAGTTTACCGATTTTATGGAAAGCTATCACCAAAGTTTGGTACAGTTCAATCAAATCCGAAAATCATTCACACAAGCCTGCGAAGAAGTGAATTTTGTTACCAATAGTCGTATTTTTTAATTTATTTAAATCAACATCCCATATGAAATGGAATTTTTGGCAACTCAGTTGTTGGCTACTAATGATGGGGCAAATAGCCTGCACTGCAAATAAACCCAAAACAGAAGAGGTAAAGCAAACATTTGTTTTGAGCGATACCATGCTTGCTACAACAACCGTAGCCACAGCAAGCAATGAGCAACTGAAAAACGAGCTCACTTTTTTTGGAAAAATAACTGCCGATAACAATAAACTGATAGAAGTGTTCCCAGTAGTTGGGGGTAGTGTTATAAAAACCTATGTTGAGTTGGGCGACTATGTGCAAAAAGGGCAGTTGTTGGCCACTATTCGCAGTACCGAAGTAGCAGGTTTTGAAAAAGAAATGCAGGATGCCAAAAACGATGTTTTGATAGCCAAAAACAATGTAAAAGTGGCGCAAGAATTGTTTGAAGGCAAGTTGAATGCCGAACGTGATGTATTGGAGGCCAAAAGCCAATTGGAAAAAGCACAGTCGCAATTGTTTAGAATCAAAGAAACCTATAAAATATACAACCTGAAAGATGGGTCTATTTATCAGGTGGTGTCGCCAATTAGTGGTTTTGTTATTCAAAAAAACATCAATCAAGACATGCAACTGCGTAGCGATAGAACCAACAATATTTTCGATATAGCGCAGATAGATGATGTGTGGGCAATTGCCAATGTAAACGAGAGCGACATTGATCAGGTAAAATTAGGGGTAGATGCCTACGTAACCACGCTATCCTATGGCGATAGTGTGTTCAGAGGAAAAGTAGATAAAATCTTCAACATCATCGATCCTGATACCAAGGCTATGAAAGTAAGGGTGAAACTTACCAATAGCAGCTTTTTACTCAAGCCCGAAATGCGTGCATCTATCAAAATCAGTTATCAAGAAAATAAAAAAATGCTTGCCATTCCTGCTTCAGCAGTCATTTTTGATAAAAGCAAAAATTTTGTGATGCTTTTCAAAGACCGATTTAATATAGAAACCCGGCAAATTGAAGTATACCGTCAAGTAGGCAATACGGTATATATAGCTGCGGGATTAAAAGAAAATGAAAAAGTCATTACCCACAATCAGTTGCTGATTTATGATGCCTTGAACGATTAATTTGTCTAATGAAGTACCATGAATAAAGTCATTAAAAATATCATTGCCTTTTCGCTCAAAAACAGGGCATTCACTTTTATTTGCGTAGCCATATTGGTGGTGGCCGGTTTTATTAGTTTTAAAAACATGCCAATTGAGGCTTTCCCGGATGTTACCAATACGCAAATCATTATTGTTACGGAATGGAACGGACGTAGTGCCGAAGAAATTGAACGATTTGTAACCACACCCATCGAAATTGCCATGAATTCGGTGCAGAAAAAAACGTCTGTACGGAGCATTACCATGTTTGGGTTGTCGGTAATCAAAATCATTTTCGACGATGATGTAGAAGACTTTTTTGCTCGGCAGCAAGTAAACAACCAGCTACGGGGAGTATCGCTGCCCAACGGTGTGGAACCCGATGTACAACCCCCTTACGGCCCCACAGGCGAAGTATTTAGGTATTTTTTAAAGAGCGACCACCGCGATTCGCGCGATTTACTGACTATTCAAAATTGGACCATTGACCGTCAGTTGCGTTCTGTTCCCGGTGTGGCCGATTTAGTGGCTTTTGGTGGACAAGAAAAGGTATACGAAATAGGTGTGGATCCCAATAAGCTTGCACAGTACAATGTTACCCCGCTCGAAGTGTACGAAGCAGTCAGCAAAAGCAATTTGAATGTGGGGGGCGATGTGATTGAAAAAAATGGTCAAGCATATGTAGTAAGGGGAATAGGCTTGCTACAGTCAGTAAAAGACATCGAAAATATTATTGTAGATGATGCCGGCGGTAATCCGATACTTGTAAAAAACCTTGCCGAAGTACACGAAACTTCCTTGCCAAGAGTGGGGCAAGTTGGCCTAGATAGTAGCGATGATGTAGTAGAAGGCATTGTGGTTATGCGCAAAGGCGAAAATCCGAAAGAAGTATTGACGAGGGTAAAAGAAAAAATTGAAGAATTGAATACCCGCATTTTGCCTGCCGATGTTAAAATGGAAACCTTTTACGATAGGGACAACCTGATGGAGTATACCACACACACGGTAATGCACAACTTGATAGAGGGAATTGTGTTGGTTACGGTTATTGTATTGTTGTTTATGGCCGATTGGCGTACTACCCTGATTGTATCTATCATCATACCCTTGTCTTTGTTGTTCGCATTTTTATGCTTGCGCTTAAAAGGCATGAGTGCCAATTTGCTGTCGTTGGGCGCCGTTGATTTCGGTATCATTATCGATGGGGCAGTGGTTATGGTAGAGGGTATTTTTGTTGCACTCGATCATTTGGCCCACCAAAAAGGCATGGATGCATTTAATAAACTGGCCAAAGGAAAGTTTATTAAAAAAACCGGTGCCGAAATGGGTAAAGCAATTTTCTTTTCCAAGCTCATCATCATCACGGCACTTTTACCCATATTCGCTTTTCAAAAAGTGGAGGGCAAAATGTTTTCCCCTTTGGCTTTTACATTGGGTTTTGCCCTGTTAGGTGCTTTGTTATTTACACTAACCTTGGTGCCGGTACTGTCGCACATATTGCTCAATAAAAATGTTCGAGAAAAAAACAACGTCTTTGTAAGTTTTTGGAACCGCATAGTGGCTACTGCATTTCGGTTTACATTCAAGCACAAATTGATGAGTTTAGGTGCCGCCTTACTCATTTTGTTGGCCACCCTTTTTTCTACCAAATATTTAGGTACAGAGTTTTTACCACAATTGAACGAAGGCGCTTTGTGGGTAGAAGCTAAGTTACCTATGAGTACTAGCTTAAGCGAAACCGTGAAAATGGTGGCCAAGCTGCGCAAAGAATTGCAAAGCTTTCCGGAGGTGAATGGGGTGCTGTCGCAAACCGGTAGAAGCAACGATGGTACCGACCCAAGTGGCTTTTATTATGTACAAATGCAGGTTAACTTGAAGCCGAAAGAGGAATGGAAGCGTAAAATTTCAATGGATGGATTGGTAGATGAAATGGACGTAAAATTGAAAAAGTACCAAGGCATTGTATACAATTATTCGCAGCCAATTATTGACAATGTGGCCGAATCGGTAGCCGGAATCAATGCTTCCAATGCTGTGAAAATTTATGGTGAAGATTTGAATAAGTTAGACGAAATAGCCAATACGGTTATTAAACAAATTGAGCATGTGCCGGGTATAAAAGACGTAGGTATTTTGCGCAATGTTGGCCAGCCTGAACTAAGTGTACTGCTCGATAAAGAAAAAATGGCCGCATATGGCATTACCATTGCCGATGCGCAAGCGGTGCTGGAAATGGCTTTTGGTGGTAAAACAGCTACACAAAAATTTGAGGGCGAACGCAAATTTGATGTACGCGTGCGTTACGACCAACAGTATCGAAAAGATGAAAAAGACATTGCCGATTTAAAAGTGCCCACGCTCAGCAAAATTAAAATTCCACTGAAAGAAATTTGTACCATAACCAAAGTTACCGGACCCGCCTTCATTTACCGCGACAATACGAAACGGTTTATTGGAGTGAAATTTTCCGTACGCGATCGCGATTTGGGTAGTACTATCGGCGATGCCCAAAGTAGGGTAGCTAAAAACATTCGGTTGCCAACCGGCTACAGCATTGGCTGGACGGGCGAGTTTGAAAACCAAGTACGGGCATCTAAACGCTTAACCGATGTGGTGCCTATCAGCCTTATTGCCATTTTTATATTACTCTTTATCATGTTTGGCAATGTGAAAGATTCCTTGTTGGTATTAGCCAATGTACCTTTTGCCATCATTGGAGGCATTATTGCACTGCACATTACCGGAATGAATTTTGGTATTTCTGCCGGCGTAGGCTTTATTGCACTTTTGGGTATTTGTATACAAAACGGCGTGATTCTAATTACGGAATTTCATAAAAACATGAAGGAAAACTTTCCTATTAATGAGGCCATTGCCAACGCAGTAAAAGTACGTACACGCCCTGTTGTAATGACGGCCCTCATGGCTTCCATCGGCTTGCTTCCGGCGGCCATAAGTACCGGTATTGGCTCCGAATCGCAAAAGCCCCTGGCAATTGTTATTATTGGAGGACTGATTACCGCAACCATACTTACCTTACTTGTTTTTCCAATCATTTTTTGGATTTTCAACCGAACCAAACACGAAATAGTAGAAATGTAAATAGCAATGCCTTCGATTTGTTGAGGGCATTGTTTTTTATCGCCCTAATATATGCGGGTTCCTTAATTTTAAGGCATGATAAAACAATGGATGAATGGTAAAACCATCATGGCATTAATTGCCTTGTTGATTGTATTGGGTACAGTTTGGTATTCGCAATACTTAGCCAATAAAATAGCAGCCGAAGAAAAAGCGTTTGTAGAAATATGGGTACAAGCCCAAAAAACCATCCTCAATTCGGGCGATACGGCTAGCTTGAACCTTGCCACCAAAATATCGAGCGAAAACACCAATATCCCAATTATTGAAACAAACGAAAAGGACAGTATTACCAATAATTTTATTAACCTCAATACGCGTTTGGCCACCACCGATAAGCACTATTTACCGCAAAAGCTAGAAGAATTTAAAGCTTACGCACCACCTATTGTGCTTGAAATCAGTAAAAAACCCTACATCGCCAACAAATATTATTATGGCGAAAGCGAAATTTTGAAAGATGTCAAATTTTTTCCCATTGTTCAGTTGATCATCGTGTTTTTATTCATCATTGTATTGGTTATTGCGCAGCGCACTAGCTTGCTGAGTACCCAAAACCAAATATGGGCGGGCTTAGCCAAGGAAACGGCACACCAATTAGGTACTCCGGTAAGTAGTTTACAGGGCTGGATTGAAGTGCTGAAGGAAGTAGAAGGCAACGAACAAATAGTACCGGAAATAGAAAAAGATGTACAGCGGCTATTGCTCATTACCGACAGGTTTGGAAAAATTGGTAGCATTCCCAAGTTGGAAGAAAAAAACCTAATAGAACAAGTACAAAACATGATGGATTATGTACAAAAGCGGGCAAGCGGCAAAGTACAGTTTCAGTTAAATACGCACGACGAAACCTATATTCCCGCACTCATTTCGCCTCCTTTGTTCGATTGGGTCATGGAAAATTTGCTCAAAAATGCCCTTGATGCCCTAGATGGACAAGGTGCTATTAAGGTAAGTATTCAGGACACTGCTTCGCAAATTGTGATAGATGTAGCCGATACCGGCAAAGGCATCGATAAAGCAAACGTAAGCAAAGTGTTTAAAGCCGGGTTTACCACCAAAAAAAGAGGGTGGGGCTTGGGACTTACGTTAACCAAACGTATTATAGAACAGTACCACCGCGGACATATTTTTGTTCATGAAAGTGAGCCCGGTAAAGGCACTACCTTCCGAATATTGCTGCAAAAGTAACCCAACTAACCTGCGGTGGCTAGCGGAATTTCATACACTCGTTTTGCCATAGTAGCCGTCAGCAAAGGTTATTTCCATTTGGGCATAATTCCAGAAAGTTGCATACTTATTACACAGCGCAATACCGCAAAAGGGTAGGGTAGCAAGTACTTTTGTTGCATATCACAAACATTTATCTTTGTTAATTGCTCTTTAGTATGTAGTTTCGCAACTCATTCAGCTAATTCAAACATGGTATTTTTATCTCAAAATCTTGATTTTCTCGATCACCCATGTTGCGCCTAATGGTATTTAGTACCCTTGTGTCCTTTTTTTAATATTTTTTATTTTACTATTTAATTTACTACCATGTCACACAACACCCAGGCTATGTCTGAGCGTAGCAGCTATTATTTGCAGTTAGAAGAACAATTTGGCGCGCACAATTACCATCCCTTGCCCGTAGTGTTAGAAAGGGGCGAAGGCGTTTTTTTATACGATGTAGACGGCAAACGGTATTATGACTTTTTAAGCGGTTATAGTGCAGTAAACCAAGGTCACTGCCATCCTAAAATTATACAAGCTTTGGTAGCACAAGCGCAAAAGCTGACACTCACAAGCCGAGCATTTCACAGCAATTTGTTGGGTACATATGCTCAATTTATTACCCAATATTTTGGGTACGATAAAGTATTGCCCATGAACACAGGGGTAGAAGGGGGCGAAACAGCCATCAAATTAGCGCGCCGTTGGGCTTATGAAAAAAAGGGCGTACCCGAAAATCAGGCAAAAATCATTTTTGCGGAAGGCAACTTTTGGGGGCGTACGTTAGCTGCCATATCTTCTTCAACCGATCCTTCTAGCTACAAAGGTTTTGGACCCTATATGCCAGGCTTTGCGTTGGTACCTTATAACAATTTGCCTGAATTAGAACAAGCCTTGCAAGACCCTAATGTAGCCGCATTTATGGTGGAACCTATTCAGGGCGAAGCAGGTGTGGTAATTCCTGATGATGGCTATTTAACGGCTGTACGTGCATTGTGTACCCAATACAATGTATTGTTTATTGCCGATGAAATTCAAACAGGCTTGGCGCGTACGGGCAAAATGCTCGCTTGCGACCACGAAAATGTTCGTCCCGACATATTGATTTTAGGTAAAGCATTAAGCGGCGGAACTATGCCGGTGGCGGCTATTTTGGCCGACGACGATATCATGCTGAATATTTTGCCGGGTGAACACGGCAGTACGTATGGAGGCAATCCTTTGGCCTGCGCAGTGGCTATTGCGGCCTTGGAAGTGTTGAAAGAGGAGCAATTGGCCAACAATGCAGAGGCAATGGGACAGTTGCTGCGTAGCGAATTGGCCAAACTGCAATCGCCGTTTATTACCACTATACGCGGAAAGGGCTTGTTGAATGCTATTGTAATCAAACACAGCAATCCGGATGCAAGTTGGGATCTCTGCTTAGCTTTGAAGGAACTAGGTTTGTTGGCCAAACCCACTCATGGTGATAAAATACGCTTTGCCCCACCTTTGACCATAACAGAGGCTCAAATATTGGAATGTGTGGCTATTATTGGGCAAGCATTGGCTACCTTGGCTTAATGCATTGCTGATCAATTACTACAGTTATCTACACGCCTCCGGCAAATGTGTCGGGGGCGTTTTTTTGAATAAGTGTGGGGTATTGCCAATGATAATCGTTGTGTTTATTGTTAAAAA
>JAIXOS010000496.1 GCA_027486695.1 Chitinophagaceae bacterium
AATGAATAGTTGAAAGGGATGGCAGTAGCTTTTGGAGCTGCCATCCCTCTTTTTTTGAAGTACATATTAATGAACCACTAATATTTTTTGCTTAAATGTATTGTTGCCATTGTTGATAATTACGGTGTACAAGCCATTTGACCAATTGCCAACGTTTATACGGTATTCTTTGCTCCGAAATGCTGTTGCATATATCGGTTGTCCGTTAGGTGCTACTATTTGTATTTGCACAGATTGCAAAGGAAAAGTAGGTAATTGTACTTGTAGCCAATTGGATACAGGATTTGGATACACGCGAATAGGCTTATTGTTATTAGAAGGTAAAGGATTGGTAGAGGTAACCAATATATTGAAATTATCGCTTTGTAGGGTACAAGTAACTTTGGTAAGAACATCTACGCGATATTTACCCACAACCGTTGGTTTATAAAAGAAAGTCTTAGCGCCGCTAATAGGTATATTGTTTACATACCATTGGTAGTCGGTATAATTGTTATAAGTACTTAACTGATTCCCATCCCACAAAATAACGGGTAGCAACACGTTTTGAATGTTCATGTCCAAGGTATTGCTCGTGCTAGTACAACTGCCTGTTTGCGAAATGACAAGGCGGTATTTACCACTCGAATCGGCCCACAAATATTGGCTATTGGCGTTAGCTATGTTAATGGAGTCGCGCTGCCATTGTAGTGTGCCGGCATTTACAGAGCTAAATAATTGAATGGCGCCGGTATCGCACAACGCAGGTGCTTTAACCCTTGCAATGATTGGTTTATAAGGACTTGGCAATGCTGTTAATGAGTAGCTATTTGAAAACAATACACATCCATTGGTATCGAAATATACAGTACGGTAGGTGCCACTTTCTCTAGCCAAATATTTTTGCATATAGTTGGTATTGGTAATGTAGGTGCCATTTCGTTGCCAAATAATTTCTTGAATATTGGAAGTTAGTAGTGCACCGGTATCGCTACAAAAACGTTCGGTAGCATTGGACGTAATAACCGGCTTCACAGGCGTGCTTTTAGCCGTTACCACAACATTTTTAGAAAAAGCAAAACAGCCATTGGTAGCAAATGCAACCGCATTGTACAAGCCCGATTGGGAGGTTGTAAAGTTGATGGTGTCTTTTTTTTGTGTGTAAATGCCATTTTTAAACCACAAAACGTCTTTGGTATTGCTAGTTAGTTTTACGCTATCACCATTGCATAGTAAAATACTGTCGTTATTGGTTACCAAAGGAGTAACAGGGTTGGGTAGTAGCGTAACGTTGATAGAATTGGAGTAAGATGGGCATCTTTCGTTTGTCCAAACGGCTCTATAATTACCTGCTTGGGTAGCAGAAATCGACGCTCTATTTGTAGCAACAACGGTGGTGTCTTTCAGCCAAGTGATGTTTGCAACATTACTATTGATGTTGACAGATTTGCCATCGCAAAAAGTAGTAGCGCCCGCAGCGGTAATGATAGGCACTACACTTGGTTTAAATTGTGAAATGGTAATGTTATTGCTCCAAGCAGAACAAGTGCCATTACTTATTAATGCGGTATACACGCCTGCTTTGTTGACTGTGAGCGACTGTGCTGTAGCACCCACTAGTATACTCGTATCTTTATACCACTGAATATTGGGGATGTTGCTGTTTAATGTAATGCTACTACTATCGCAAATAGCTGTAGGGCCGTTTGCTGTAATAATAGGTGCAACCGGCAGCGAGAGCATTTGCACTGAAATTACATTTGAATAACTTGGGCACAACACATTGAGCATAGCCGCCCGATAATTGCCCGTTTCGGAGGCAAAAAAGCGCTGTAGGCTTGAATTAGGTAGCGTAATGCCTTCTTTCTGCCAAACCACTCCCGATACATTGGCTACCAAGCTTACCGTTTTGCCACTACAAACAGCCGTGGCACCTTCCGCAGCAATAGAAATACTTTGTGGTACATTTACTGTAACTGTTAGTAAATTAGATACACTTTTACAACCTTCGGTATTGGTAACAATTGCTTTGTAGTTGCCCGTTTTGGTGGCATTGATGGTTTGATTGATTTCGCCAACCAATAAGGTATCGTTTCGCATCCATTGTACTCCGCTTGTATTACTCACTAAAATGACGCTGCTACCTTCACAAATGTTTGTTGCGCCTGTGGATGAAACAATCGGTGCCGTAGGTATTGGCAATACTTGAAGCGCAATCGTGTTGCTATAAGCCGGACAAGTGGTGTTTAATAATGCAGCTCTATAATTACCCGATTCTGTGGCAAGGTAGGTAGTAGCCGTTCCATTGCCAACTATTGTTTGATTGTTTTTTTGCCATACCACCCCTGCTACACTTGAGGTAAGAGTGGCAATTGAACCTTGGCACAATAGTGTGCCACTGCTACTGCCAATTTGGATGGTTTGTACAGGTAGTACAGAAACCGTTATTTCGTTTGAGTTGGTGGTACAACCAAACTGATTGGTTGCTACTGCTTTGTATCTTCCGGCAGTAGCTACATTGATGTAGGGATTGCTAGCGCCGGTTATCAATTGGTCGTTTTTAAACCATTGTACGCTTGTAGCATTGCTTGTTAATACCACCGATCCGCCTTCGCAAAAAGTGGTAGCCCCGTTAGCAGTTACAGTAGGTGCGGTAGGCAACGGAACCATTGTAACAACTAGGCTATTCGATTTTCCTATGCAAGCTCCATTGGTAAACAAAGCGGTATAAGTACCCCCTGTACCTATCAATACCGACTGTGCTGTGGCGCCATCAATATTGATATTGTCTTTTTGCCATTGTACATTGCCTAAATTACTGGTTAATAGTAGCGTTTTACCTGTGCATACATTGGTACTGCCACTAGCAGCAATAATGGGATTTACAAGCGCATTCACGGATACATTGATACTGTTAGATACACTTGTACAGCCATTTAAACTAATGAAGGCTGCGTAAATACCCGTATTGGTAACATTGAGGGTTGCCGATGTTTGATTGACCATGTTGGCACCATCTTTCATCCATTGAATTCCTCCCACATTGCTAGATAAAAGAACACTTGCTCCTTGACACAAGGCGGTGTTGCCTAAAGCAGTAATAATCGGAGGATTCGGGGTAGTAGTAAGGGTGGTAGTTAACACATTGGAATAGCCAATACAGCCACCATTTCGCACCAAGGCTCTGTAATTGCCTGCCGTTTGTACTATTAAAGCACTACCTGTGGCATCTGCTATATCCAAATTGTCCTTTTGCCATTGCACATTTGCAATATTGCTATTGATGATAATGCTGTTGCCTGAACATATGTTTAATGCCGACGTAGTACTGATTGTAGGAAGTATAATTGTATTCACTTCTACATTTATTGTATTGGAAACAACGGTACAGCCATCACTTGTGTAACCCGCTGTATAGTTACCACTTTGGGTAATACGTAGGGTATCGCTCACGGTACCAACAATTGGTTGCATATTTTTATACCATAAAACCGGTACAGTACTTTTTAGTAATACCGAGGATCCTTCGCAGATACTTGTATTGCCAGATGCTGTGATAATTGGCGCGGCCGGCAAAGGTTTTACCACTACCGTTAAACGATTGGATTGGCTATTTCCACAAACTTCCATTTCGGGAATAAAAACACTATATGTCCCTGCTTTGCTAGCTAGAAAACTACTTTGATTTGCTCCCGGAATGGAAATGCCATTGAGTTGCCATTGCACATTTGAAGTGCTCGCTTGTAGCAAAACGGATGTGCCTTCGCAAATAGACAAGCTGCCGGAACTACTAATTGAAGGAATTGGTTGGGGTGTAACTGAGGTAACTACTATAGTGTTCGAAGTAGAAAAGCAAGCACTATCGGTGGCAAAATGTAGGGCCTGATATGCCCCTGTTTGGGTAGCTTGGTAGGTGCGGGTATTGCTTAATGCAATGGATACGCCATCTTTTTGCCATTGAACATTTCCTATGGATGACTGCAAAAGCGCCGAACCGCCATTGCAAAATAGGGTTGGAGAGGTGGTAGATATAACGGGCGTATCGGGTAAGGGATAAACTGCAATACTAATGGCATTAGAAGCTACCTGACCACATACTCCTGTAATATTTAATCGAGCTGTATATACTCCTGAGGTATTCACTATTAATGAGGAATATACTTGTCCTGCTATGTCTGTACCATTTCTTTGCCATTGTACATTTGAACTGGTAGTAGATAAGATGGTTGACGAGCCCTGACAAAATTTTGTTTTTCCAACAGTGAAAATAATGGGAGGTTGGTTGTTCGATACCGATACTACGATGGTATTGGATACACCCACGCAGCCATTGCTATTGGTCAATACTGCTTTGTACGAACCACTATCTGACACAACTAGGGTGGCCGCATTAGCACCTTGGATATTGACACCATTTTTTTGCCATTGAATAGGCAACTTGTCGGCAGTAAGTGTTACCTGTTCTCCTAAGCAGAGTGTTGTGGAACGACTTGCTTGAATGGTGGGTTGAATGACCGTGTCTACAATAACGGTAATGCTGTTAGAGGTGGATTGGGGAGTACATTGATTGGTATTTTTTAGAATAACACTATATACACCCGATGTGGTTACTGAATAAGCGTTGCCGGTAGCCGGGAGGGTTACGCCATCTTTCTGCCAGTAAATATTGTCATTAGAACTCGTTAATGATAACTGATTGCCTGAGCAAAAACGCGTAACACCATTTGCCGTAATGGTGGGCGCTGCATAGGGTGTTTGAAAACCATTAACCACAATACTGTTGGAAGTACCATTACATCCTGTAGCGTTGTTGATTGTAGTAGCAGTATAAGTTGCATTGTTGGTTACAACAAGGGTATTGGTATTGGTGGCTAATGTGGTAATTCCATTGGCCATCCACCTGACACTAGACAAATTAGAGGTAAGCACAATGCTATCGGTTCCTATGCACAAAGGATTTTTTATAGTGCCATTGCTAATAATTGGGGTAATTAATGGATGAACTGTTACCGAAACCACATTGGACAAAATATTGTTGTTGCAGGTGTTGGCATTTAATAAAATGGCAGAATAAGCACCACTTTCAGTAACGGTGTAGGTTGCAATATTGGTATTTCCACTAATGGCGTTGCCATTTTTCAGCCATTGAATACCCACTTTGTCAGATGTAAGTACCACATTGTTGCCTTGGCATATAGTAGTAACACCTGAAGCAGTAATGTTTGCGGGCACCTGTTTTGGCAAAAAGGCGGTTATCACCATTTCGTTAGAAAAAGTACTACATACTGAGCCGTTTACATTGGGTATATAAGCTTTATAGGTGCCATTTTCTACCACTTTCCACAAGGCGGAATTGGAAAAACCTATGTTTACGCCATCCTTTAACCAAAAAATACCGCTCTGATTGGCAGTTAGGGTTATGGTATCTTTTTCTAAACAAAGCGTTGTATTGTGTGCCGATTTGGTAATGGTAATTTTAGATGCATTGGGAACAGTTACTTGTATTTCGTTGGAAAAGGAGGCACATTGGCCATCTGGCGATTGGTATTTGACCCGATATTTTCCGCCAACGGTAGCAGAATAGTTTTGAGCCGATGCGCCTAATATGTTGATGCCATCTTTTTGCCAAACCAAATTGTTTGACAAATTACTGTTCAATAAAACACTGCCACCGTCGCAAAAAGTGGTATTTCCACCTGCCGTTATTACCGGCACAACGGTTGGAATACCTTGGCTAATAACAATGCTATTGGTGTTTACCGTAATACCCGAACTACTGTATAATTTCACAAAATAGGTGCCTGCCTCTTTTACTACCAACATGGGGTTTTGTTCGCTTAACAATACATTGTTTTGATACCATTCAAAGCGTGTAACAGCATTGTCGGTAGTTAAATACAAGATGGTACTGTCTTCGGTACAAATCGTTTGTTTGCTAGCAATAATACTACCCGACAGTACTAGTTTGTTTGTTATATTGTTTACCAAAGGAAGCCATTTGGTATGAGGGTCAGCAAAACTTGGGCTGCCATAGCAAAGGGTGGTAAATAATACAATAACACTAATTAACTTTTGCATTGGATAGAATAATTTACTGCTGCTAGGATAGGAATGAAAAAGGCACATACGTATTTTTCAAAAAAGCTACATCGTTTTGGTAATTCGTTCTTTCCATTCTTGTTTAGTCAATGCATAAAAATGAAAAGATTGTCATTAAATCACACAGTTACAAAACGAAAAAAACAATCGTTTATTAGCATTTGATGAAAAAAGGTACGTCCCATTTTTTCAATGGCCTATTTCAAAGATACTAAAAATTGCATCGTATCTACCCCGTCGGCATAGTTGGTAAGCGAGGGCGTTTGTGCGCAACCAAAATCGATGAAACCATTGCCTACAATACATTGTATGGATGAGTTGGTTTGTAAAGTTTCTAGTAAAGCAGCTTTGTGGGTATAGTATTCATAATTGAGTTGACTTACCGGTGAAAACAAGTTGGCGTCCTCGGCCAAAACAATACTTCCTTCTGTCATATAAAACTTACGTGCCATCATCAGTAATGCAAGTTGGTAGTCGTAGTTGTTTTTGTACTTGTGGTATTCGAAGTAATAATCATATTGCTTTAATGCATTGAGTAGGGGCACAAAATGGTATTGTTCAGGAACATATATTTTCGTAACGTTACGGCAGCCCAAACCAAAGTACAATTGAATATCGCTAGCCAATTTTTTCAATTGTTCATCGGTTTCTGTACCATCAATGATGGCCACACTTGTTCGGTTTCGGCGAATAATGTGTGGGTATTTTTCAAAATAATAATCAAAATACCTGCTGCTGTTGTTGCTGCCGGTAGCAATGTAGGCATCGCAACCCTTTAGGGTATCGGCAAATTGTACATATTCAGGTACACTCGCATTCCATTCAGTCAGTTTTGCAATAAGATGTTTTATGAGTACTTCGTCTTTGCTGCTTGGTTTGATAATAGCCAAATGACCACTCATAAATACACATAAAAAATCATGAAATCCAACAAGCGGAATATTTCCTGCCATTACAATACCCACCTTTTTGGGCTGGTTTTGTACCGTTGGTATATGGTAGTTTTCTAGCCATTGCTGCAATAGG
>JAIXOS010000259.1 GCA_027486695.1 Chitinophagaceae bacterium
CATGCCACAAATATAATTGGTGGATTAGCAGTAGGTATGGAAAGTACCTTTTTACCCATTTTGGTATTGGCTGCGGGTATTTATGGTTCATTTGCTTGTGCGGGTTTGTATGGCGTGGCTATAGCGGCTGCGGGTATGATGTCTACCACTGCCATGCAATTAGCTATTGATGCTTTTGGCCCTATTGCAGATAATGCTGGCGGTATTGCCGAAATGAGCGAATTACCTCCCGATGTGCGCGAAAAAACCGATGTTTTAGACGCAGTAGGTAATACAACTGCTGCAAGTGGAAAGGGGTTTGCCATTGCATCGGCTGCGTTAACTGCCCTTGCCCTTTTCGCTGCTTTTGTGGGTGTAGCAATGCCCAATAACCAACATATTGATATTTATAAAGCGGATGTGCTAGCCTGTTTGTTTGTAGGGGGAATGATTCCTTTTATTTTTTCTTCACTAGCCATTCGGGCAGTAGGCGAAGCAGCTATGGCAATGGTAGAAGAAGTGCGCAGACAATTCAGAACCATACCCGGTATCATGGAAGGAACCGGTAAACCTGAATACGATAAATGTGTTGCCATTTCTACAGAAGCATCCTTAAAAAAAATGATGTTGCCTGGGGCTATTACCATTATTGCTCCGTTATTAATTGGCTTTTTATTTGGCCCCGAAGCCCTTGGCGGATTTTTGGCTGGTGCTACTGTAAGTGGTGTTTTAAGGGGTATTTTTCAGAACAATGCTGGCGGTGCTTGGGATAATGCTAAAAAAAGCTTTGAAAAAGGGGTGGAAATTAACGGACAGATGTATTATAAAAAATCTGATCCGCATAAAGCATCCGTAACCGGCGATACGGTTGGCGATCCATTTAAAGACACCTCCGGCCCTTCAATGAATATTTTAATCAAACTAATGAGTATCGTTTCGTTGGTGATTGCTCCTACGTTAGCGCAACTGCATCCTTCTAAAGCGGCTGAAACAAAACAAATGGTGAAAACAGTTGAAATTAGCATGACAGATACTGCCGCAGGAAAGCAAACAATCACAGCCAATCAACCTGCAGTAGCTGCCTTATTACAAGCTTTAAAAGCTGATGGCATTGTTACCGGGGATGATGTTTCTATCAGCATCAACAACAACGAAATTGCAGTTAATGGCAAACCTTTGCCTGCTGAAACGGCTCAAAAGTATGTACACTTGTTAAAAGCCCATCCGTAATAGGGTAGCCATTAAGTATCATTTATCCCCAATGGCAATATTCATTTGAAATGATGGGCTATTGGGGATTTTTTTTGAATAAGCATGGCACATAGATTTATTTGAAAAGAACTTTGGCAAAATGGTATATTGCTAAAAAGAAGTATACCGCACCCATTATTTTGTTCAATTGAAGCAAATTGATTTTTAAGTAAAGAATTAATTTACCACCAACAAGCAGGTAAAATAGCATTACAAGAAGCGTTCCAATGGCATTAAAACAAACAAAAGGCAACAGATGGCTCCATCCTTCTGAAAACTTCAAAGTAGCTTGTAGCAACACGCCCGCCACCATCCAATATGGTATTTGTTGTGGATGTATAACAATACTTATTAAGCCTCTATAAACGGTATTATCAGATGTGGTTTTGCTATTATTCTTTTTTTCTAATACCATCCAAACACCCATAATGAGTAACATACCATACGACGCCATTTCAACTACATGATACCATTGGCTTTGCATGTGCAATGCTTGTAAACTATACAACACAGCAGCACAATACAAACTTTCAAACAACACTATTAAAGCAAGCATTTGGTATAATAATCTATGTTGCTTGCTAGTATACAAATGCACTACCATTAAGTTAATATTTCCGGGAAATAAATAACCATAAAACCCTATCAAAATCCCGATACTAATCATAGCTTTTGCACTTGTAATTTAAAGGATTTTTCAAGCTTTTTCGTTTGTGTATATGCTTGATAAGTCATAAAAGAAACGCCTGTTTGTTGGTTTGCTATTGCAGCATCAAACAACATTTTAAAGTGCTGCATCAATACTTTTTGTGCTTTCATGAACGAAAAGCCGGGATGATAAATATGTGCCGGTTCTGCACCGGCGCCGTTCAATTCTAAAATAGCAAAGTTTTTTCCTTGCTTCAAATCATCAATACTAGCACATCGCAAATCGTATCTTCCAAAATAAAAACCTTCAATCTGCTTACTTATCGCATCAATAGAACTGATTAACGCGTCATCGATGATATGGTTAAAATCAATAAACATGGTGCCAAGCACATGATTGCCATAAGGCACTAACACACGCTCTTCGCCTACAGGCAACACTTCATTTAACTGAATCTGTGAGTCTTTTTTTAGCCGTCGGTATTGTAAAAAAGCACGGTCGTTTTTTCGCATTAATGCTTCTATTGTCGAAAAGCCATCACCCACAACAGACAATAATTTTTTGTATGTAACCGAAGTAACTGTTCCCTTTGCACTATTGGGATGACGGTAATAAAAAACGCTCAACTCTACTGGATAATCTACATAGGTTTGTATTAAAAAGGGGATGGGTGTTTGAGCCAGATACTCAGCAAGTGCTGTTGAGTTGTGTAATTTTTTTACGCACCAACCTCTTTCGCCTCTGTCGGGTTTGGCTATAATTGGAAAGTGAATATCAGCTTCTTTTAATTTAGTTTCAATAACAGACAAATCCATTTTCGGGTCTACCAAAATAGTTGCAGGATAATAATTGCTAGGAATTAATTTAAAAATGCTCCACTTGCTTTCAAAAAACATACCGCCTGTTTCGATACTTGGATTTGAAGCAGAAAAAAAGAAAAAAGACCTTGCCCTAATTGCCAAATAAGTATAGTACAAACCCAAAGGCATATACACAATCCACATGGGCCAATATTCCCAACTCCGCAATTTGATATAAAATATTTTCAACTTGTAAAACATAAATGGTAATAATTAAGGAACTATGAATAATTGCCTAGTAAATAGTTGTTGTGTACTGCAAGTACCAATTAAAAAATCGTGATAATAACAAGAAGTGGTAGCCGCATCTTGCGTTAAAAAAGTAAAGCTTAGTGTTTTCATTTTGGGCGAACGATGGATCAAAAAACCGTTTTGTTGATCAGCTACCGATTGAAAAAAACTTAACATCGACTGCTTTGAAACACGCGGCTCTGTAGCCCACCACTTTTGAAATGCCTCATGCCGCTGTTGCTTAGCAGCAGCATTATACAATGTAGAAGAAGACCATATATGTGGCTTGGTAATAACAAACTGCTGATTGTGTTTTTGCTGACCATCCCAAACCAATTCGTACAGTTGTTGTTGCTGCCAAACAACCAATGTAAAAGGCTCAATTTTTTGGAAATCCATTTGTTGCCAAGCTGTTACCGGCGTTTCTTGAAGCAATAATGCCTTAACTATTAACCCTCGACTTAAGCGATAATTACTACCTCTTATATGGTTTTCAAAAGCGCCATTAAGCAGTATAATAATATTGCCAAAACAACTAGCACCAACCCAAGTGCCACTAGCTAGACCATCTAAGGGAGCTACAACTTCTATACCATCTATGTTATAAATGGCCGGTGGCAACGCTAGTTTGCGTTCAGGACTTTCATCACGTAATGAAGCAAAGTAAAACTTGTTTTTATACGGCAAAAAAGCAACTGTGCACATCGTTTTAAGTTGTTGTTAGTTAGTTATTGTTCAAGGAAGTTTTGTAAGCAATAGTTGAATAAGCCATCCCAAAATGATCGTCCACTACATGCAATTGCAATTCTATTAATGCCACTTTGATTAATGCCAAATGATGTATAGTGTGTTCGGTATTGTACACTATTTCTCTAAAATAGGTGGTACTTACAGTAGATTTTGTAGTAACGCTAGTTGCATCAACCACTGTGGTCAATAATACGTCCGGTAATTCCACCACTTGTTGCAATTTTTGCAAAGTTTCCAAGGCGAGGTGTTTGTCGTTTTCTAAAGCAAGATTTCTTTTTCTATTTACATAATCTACTTTTCCAATGTAATAACCATCAATTGCACATTGTAATAACTCTATTATATGCCTTGTATGGCCACCAATACTTGCCTTACCTAAGTGATCTATTTTGTGCGCATACTGTTCGCTATTTAGCACGGCAAGTAATTGCTGCAAAGCCTGTAGCTGTTGTTTTAACTGAAGAAAAATCATAAATGTTGCAATTATTTTAATAGTGCTGAACCAAACAAATGATTGTATGCAACACAGTGAATGGAGATGTATTTGTACGTTGTAAAATCCGGTTGATTTGGGATGGTATACACTTGGTTGCCGTTAGTAGATTTTAAAGCACCCAATTCAATAAAGTTAACAGGCATCGCTTCTTTAGATAAAAAGACATGTAAGTCCGGCCCGTTAGATACATTGAAATTACTAAGCTGCAATACAAATCCACTGGTTTTTTTGTAAATTTCTGCTTTGCCGCTTGTACTACCGTAAGGGCCAGATACAAAACTGCCTGAAAATTTTAAAATAGTAGTTGTATCGGTCCGGCCGCCGTTAACAGTAGTATCAACAACCATTTCGTTCAATGGAACGGTTGGCGCCAATTGTTCTTTTTTACATGCTAGGGTAGTCATACCAATTAGCAACAGAATCATTACATTACGCATCATAATAAGTATTTAAAAATGAAAAATTATTTCCGGTGATAGCACAAACGAGCGAGTTAGGCCATCAGGTCGTATGGTTCTTACAACAAATGGCACGCCTCCAGTAATGCCGAATGACCACTTTGTAGCAGGCTTATACCAAGCAGCAAAAGTGCCGTTGAGCGTTAAACCATCTGAACCAATTAAATGAATGGGTTGATTACCAATATTGCCATCAATATAGGTATCGGTTGCTACATGATAAATGCCTAACAAGCCTGTATTAACCTTCCATTTTTTTGTATGGAAGAGTTCATAATTTGCGCTTACTAAAAAATCTGCCTTTCGATTAAAATCATTTGACGGTGCATATTTGGCTGCGGCTGTAGTGCCCCAATAAATGGGCAAAAATGTATTTCTATTGATACCTGTTAGTGGTTGCTGAACAGCTGCTGCAAATAGCCATTGTTTGTTGGCTACCGTAATACTTGCAATTACATCTATCGTACCCAAACTACTTTGGTATTGCATGGGCAATGGTTTGTTACCCTGCTTTATATCACCCAAGTTGAGTGGAAATTTACCACCAAGCAAAAAAGAGATTACCCATTTTCCTTTGCTTTTAGGGCTAAAAATACCCGACAAAAAAGCATCACCAAAACCAAATGCGCTACCCAAATTCCCGGATGCATGATTGGCAGTAACCTTTGCTTGTAAAGCCCAATGTTGATTAAATCTCAGATCATATTGAATGGCAGGCGTAAATACGTATACACTTTCATCGCCAATACCATTCGCAAAAACAATGGCAATACTTTGTCGCTTTGTGAATGCGGTATCAGCAACACTTCTCTTTAAACTCCCAAGCGTACAAAAACCGGCATCGCTGCACCCTTGGGCTTGTACATTTGCCGAAGGCGCCAAAAAAATAATGATCAATATAAGTATGAATAAACGCATAATTAGTTTTTCTTTAATAGTTTATTGTACAATGCAATGCCATCTTTTCTATGAATCATCAATATTGCCAAACAGCATACCAACACCAATATTGCCAGCATAAACAATTGGCCACCATCGCCTTTAGATTCAATCCCAATAACAGTTAAGTGCGATAGTATGGCACCCATCATTAACCCAACCCCTACAAAGGCTCCAAGAAGGGCGGTAACAGAAAGTAGCAATAAAATACTTGTAACAAATTCAATAATGCCGGTTCCAATTCGCCCCCAAGGCTCAACACCCAATTTGGTGAATAACTCCACAGATTCGGGATGGCCGGTAAATTTGAAATACAAGGTTTGTAATAAAATAATGGCTGCGGTAATGCGCAATAGCCAAGAGATGACGTAGGTTGTTTTGTTCATAGTAGTTAGGGAAGTATTGAAGAATAAAGTGTTGGTTATTTAAATTTTGTTGCCCAATTGGCATCAGCTTTGGGCTTTAATGTAGCTTCGTCTTTGTTCCATTTAGTTAGCGTGTTATTTACCCAACTGTGATAGAACAAGTACAATTTGCCACTAACTATTTTAAAGGTTTCCGGGTCTATGGCTACTTTCTCGTTATTTGCCCCCATTGCATAAGCGCACCAACCACCATATTGTGGTTCGTATTTTTTTGGGTCTTTTACAAATAGGTTTTTATTGGCGGCATTGGAGAAATGGTAAATTATGCCTTCCACGGTTGCAGCAAACTGCATATTGCCTTTTATAGCTTTGTTTTGGAGAAAATAGGCAACCGGATCGTAGCCTTGAATGGCCAACCCTTTTTCAACATTAAAATGCTTAATTCTTGTGTCGGTTTGCGATTGTACTTGTATTGCAAATACCATAGCTACAATGGCTAAAACAAATGATTTCATGATGTGCTTATTTTACTACTATTGACGAGTAGCAGAAATAAACCTTACAAGCTTTTACATTTTTTTTTAAAACAACAACAATACCTTGGATAGCTTCATGGCTAATTTGTACCAAGTGCTTGGGAGTACCTTTTTATTTAAAGGTATGTATAGGAAAAAGGGGAGATGGAATGCTTTGAAAAAGTGGGCTCAACTTGTAGCAATACCTTATTCATTATGTATTGCTACAAGTTAAAAATGATTGATGATTAGGCAACTTCTACCCAAGTATGATCTGCTAAAAGACGCACTGCCGACACAAATTGTTTAAATGGACTGCTTTTGCCCCATTCCTGTGGCGCAACCAACGATAATAAATGGCTGCTGTCTTTTTTCTCGTATAAATAATACGTTTGCCCAATTTGTGGCTTAAAGTTTAGTTTGGCTTCGTAAATCATCAAACTCAATTCCTTTCGCTTTTTTATTTCCTGCGCTTGTTTGGCAAGCAATTCTATTTGTTGTCTTATTTGGTCCAACTGCATATTGGTTTGTTCCTCCATGGCCGACAAAGCTTTGTGTTTAATTACCCCTTCTTTAGTGGGGCGAATTGCAACACTTCCTACCGACGATGCATAAGGCAAAACACTCATTTGTTTGTGATAAACTTCGATATTGGTAAAGGGCTTTTCTACAGTAGCATGTTGTGTTATTTTTAAATATCCATTGGGCAATATTTCGTAGAGTAACGTAAGTATGGCCACCTCATCTTTATAAAAAATTGTTTGCAAGGCACTCGCATTTACAATGCTTGCTTGTACACTATCTGCTACATCTTGATTATCGAAAGGACGAAGTTGGTCGTCAGGTACAATCGTGTATTGACTGTAATAGGCTTCATTTTCTATAGTTACCCAATTAATACTGATTTGCAATGCCTTGCCGTGTTCAATTGATTCTATTTTATAAATACCGCTTTTGGGTACAATACCTTGTTCATAATTTGATTTTTCGGGAAATAACTGCCAGCTTGCCAAAAAGTTATACGCTTGTACCATGATCATTGATTTGCAATTATAAGTTACAAATGTATAGTGCTATTTGTTGTGCGTCCCAAACTTGTTGTCGATACTTATTGCAAAAGCATAGAATTGTTAGGCGCGAAAAAAAAATTATTAGCAATATGTATTTTTTACACATTAAACCGCATATTTGCAATACAAAAACGATTGTTATGCGAACTCGCTCCCTTTTTATATTGTTGCTTTGTGCTGCAACAATACAAGTATGCCAAGCACAAAAAGTTGGTAAAGCCTTATCGCTACAAACTGACGGGCATCCTTCGTGGTTAATGCAAGGCAATATATACGAAGTAAATATCCGACAATATACACAAGAAGGTACCTTTAATGCATTTGCCAAACACTTAGACCGACTAAGGAATATGGGGGTACAAACATTGTGGTTTATGCCAATCAACCCAATCAGCAAAGTAGACAGAAAAGGTAGTTTGGGCAGCTATTATGCGGTAGCCAACTATACGGCAGTTAATCCGGAGTTTGGAACAATGGCCGATTGGCAACAATTGGTACAAACCGCGCACAAAAAAGGATTTAAAGTAATCATCGATTGGGTACCAAATCATACAGGTGCTGATCATGAATGGTTACAAAAAAAGCCAAATTTTTATGTAAAAGATAGCCTAACGGGTAAACCGCTTTCGCCATTTGATTGGACGGATGCGCGCAAATTAAATTATCAAAATCCTGAACTCTGCGACTCTATGATTGCGAGTATGGAGTTTTGGCTAAAACACGCCGGAATTGATGGCTTTAGATGCGATGTTGCCGGTGAAGTGCCCGATGCCTTTTGGACAAAATGTATTGCACAACTTAAAAAAGGTAGAAACATCATGATGCTTGCTGAAGGCGACAAACCAGAACTCCATCAATCAGGATTTGATGTCACCTACGCTTGGGCCGATTTCGCAATGCTTAAATTGGTTGCAAAAGGCGATAGAAAGGCAAATGCGATAGACAGTACGCTACAATTGGTGAATAAAACTTTTCCGAAAAATAGTTTGCGAATGTTTTTTACCAGCAATCATGACGAGAACAGTTGGAACAAGGCCGATTACGAAACCATGCCCGGAGCAAGTCATGCCCCTTTTGCAGTATTAACGCAAACCATTCAACGAAGCATTCCTTTGATTTATACAGGTCAGGAAGAACCTGTACTTCGTACAATTGCATTTTTTGAAAAAGATGTCATGGAAATGGGCAAATACCAACGTGCCCCTTTTTACCAAAAATTACTACATCTGCGCATGCGCAATGCCGCATTAGCAGGAAATGCCGCAATGACACGTATCAATACGTCCAATGATGGAGCCGTATATGCTTATGCCCGAACCAAGGGAAACAAAAAAATAGTTGTGTTCCTCAACTTCTCTAAACAAACCGTTAGCACGGTTGTTAATAGTTCTTTATTGAAAGGTACCGCTACGGAATTGTTTACAGGAAAACGTACCACTCTAGCAGCCAAACAGCCTATCCATTTGCCAGCTTGGGGCTACTTGGTTTATGAATATTAGTTTTGTTTGTTTTAGTTTTGAAAGTATGTCGGTTGCAGCAATGCGGCCGGCATTTTATTTAATGGAATCCAACCTTGAGGCAATTGGTCACCGTTGTTAGTGCTTGCTTTCTAGCATGCGCATTTGCTTTGCATCCTGCAAAAATTCGGAAGCGAAAATAAAATTATTCAACAATTCATCGTCGCTGAAAATAATATCTTTATTACTGCCTTCCCACTGTTTTTTACCTTGGTGCATATACAAGATATTATCACCAATCTCCATTACACTATTCATATCGTGTGTAACAACAATTGTAGTGATATTGTATTCAATAGTAATATCCCGAATCAACCGATCAATCAATAAAGAAGTTTGAGGATCTAAACCGCTATTAGGTTCATCGCAAAAAAGATACTTCGGATTCAATACAATAGCGCGGGCAATGCCTACCCGCTTTTTCATCCCTCCGCTAATTTCTGAAGGATATTTTTTATTAGCATCTTTTAAATTTACTTTCGATAATACCTCATTAACACGCTTTTGTTTTTCGGCATGCGTCATTTTGGTAAACATGTCTAGAGGAAACAATACGTTTTGTTCTACCGTCATACTATCAAATAGTGCTGATCCTTGAAAAAGCATGCCTATTTGCTGACGCAGCTGTTTACGGGAATCTTTGTCCATCTGCGAAATAGATACCCCATCATACAGAATATCGCCCTTGTCGGCGTCAAACAATCCTACCATACACTTGGTAAGTACCGTTTTGCCACTTCCGCTTGTACCAATTATTAAATTACATTTGCCCGTTTGCATAGTGGCAGATATATTGTTAATAATTATTTTATCACCAAACGATTTTTGGATATTGTTTAACTGTATCATAACAGGCACTTAGTATGCAAAATAACATGTCTTACCGGTAAAATTGGTAAGGAACTTTTCAAAAGAAACGATAATTCACAATTACATAGTTATCAATAGGTGTTTGGGGGTTAGAACTGTTGCGAAAAAAGTGATTAAAAAACGTTTAGCAATAATTTCGGGCTAAACTGGGGCTGCTGAAAGCTCGTTACAATACTTCAATTTGGTTTCTCAATAAATCATCAAACGCATCCCTTTTCCGTATCAATTGTGCTTCGTTGTTCATTACTAATACTTCGGCAGGTTTAAAGCGACTGTTAAAATTGCTGCTCATTTCAAATCCATACGCACCGGCATTTGCAAATACCAACACATCCGCCTCACGTATCTCGTTCATGGAACGCTCCCAAGCAAATGTATCCGTTTCGCAAATGTTGCCTACAATTGAATAGTTACTCACTGTGCCACTAAGATTGCTAATGTTCGTTATTTTATGGTATGCATCATAAAACATCGGCCTAATCAAATGATTAAAACCCGTATTAATATTGGCAAAAGTAGTAGCCTTAGTCTTTTTTAGCACGTTTACCTCGGCTAATAAATACCCCGCCTCACTTACTAGGTATTTGCCCGGTTCGAACCAAACCTGCAATGGGCGATGGTAAGGATGGTTAGCAAAAGCTTCGCCCACTTTTTGTGCCAACAAAGCAATGTCGGTGGCCCCATCACCTTCTTTATAGGGCACTTTAAATCCACCACCTAAATCAATTACCTCTAAATGCTGGAATAAAGGGATGATATCAAAAAGTACCTCAATTCCTTTCACAAACACATCTACGTCTTTAATTTCACTTCCGGTATGTATATGTAAGTTATTAATAATCAACCCTGTGCTTTCAACTATATTTAAAACATCCTCTATTTGCTCTACAGGAATACCAAACTTACTTTTTTCATGACCGGTAGATATTTTCAAATTACCACCTGCCATAATATTAGGCCGCAACCGAATGCCTACGGGATAAGTTGCTTTGTATTCTTGAGCAAACTTTTCTAAGTTAGATAAACTATCAATATTAATATTAACGCCTAATTGCTGTGCCTCTATGATTTCCGAAAAGGCAATACCGTTGCTTGTATACAAAATCCGTTTGGGTTCAAAACCGGCATACAAAGCCAACTTCACCTCGTTAATGCTACTACAATCTACATTACAACCCATCTTATGTACAATCTTTAAAATATTTACATTTGTTAATGCCTTACAGGCATAAAAAAACACAACATTTTGATTGGCAAATGCAGAAGTAAGTTGTTGGTATTGTTGTTGAATTTTTTCTGCATGGTATACATAAGTGGGGGTGCCAAATTGCTGTGCAATAGCAATTAGTTGATTGGTAGAAAGCTTTTGATCCATATTAATGAAAATGAATGATGTATAATAAAAAAAGGCTAGTCTTATAAGGTAGGGCGACCATCATCGTTGGTCAGTGGCA
>JAIXOS010000142.1 GCA_027486695.1 Chitinophagaceae bacterium
CGCCAAGGTCCTGGTAGTAGAACGTTATTAGCTAGTCCACTAGTTGCAGCAGCTGCAGCCGTAACGGGAGTTGTTACCGACCCAAGAGAGTTGTTATAATTCATTGGCGAAAGCAACAAAACCCAACATTCTAAATTATTCTAAATTACTCTAAATCATGGCATACGATCAATTTAATGTACTTACTAGTACTGCTGTACCTTTACCTATAGAAAATGTAGATACCGATCAAATTATTCCTGCACGTTTTTTAAAAGCTACCAAACGCGAAGGATTTGGCGACAATCTATTTCGCGATTGGCGCTATAACAACGACAACAGTCCCAAACAAGATTTTGTACTCAATAACCTCATTTACTCCGGAAAAATTTTGGTAGCCGGAAAAAATTTCGGAAGTGGCAGCAGCCGCGAACATGCCGCTTGGGCCATCTACGATTATGGATTTCGTTGTGTGGTGTCTAGCTTTTTTGCCGATATTTTCAAAGGCAATGCTTTAAACATTGGTATTTTACCCGTTCAAGTAAGCGAAGATTTCTTACAAAATATTTTTAAAGCTATTGAAGCCGACCCACATACGTTGATTGAAATAGATTTACCGGCACAAATCATTACTATTTTGGCTACCGGCGAAAAAGAATCGTTTGTGATTAATGGATACAAAAAACACAACATGCTGAATGGCTTTGATGATATTGATTACTTACAAGCCATGAAAGAAGAAATTAAAACCTTTGCTACCGCAAAAGCCGTTTAATTGTTGATGAATCAACCCGTTTTTAAGCCAACTTGTCATGCAAAAAACAGGTTGGCTTTTATGCATTTTTATATTTCAGCAACCTACCGCATTCAAGAATGCAAACCCACTTTGAAAATTGAAAAAATTGCAACGTCATATTGAAATCATGGACACCACCCTAAGAGATGGGGAACAAACGAGTGGTGTATCCTTTTCTGCCTCCGAAAAACTAACTATAGCCCAACTACTGCTAACAGAAGTAAAGGTAAATAGAATAGAAATTGCGTCGGCAAGGGTATCGGAGGGCGAATTTCAAGCAGTAAAAAAAATTACCGATTGGGCAAAAGCCAATGATTTACTTGAGCGGGTAGAGGTGCTAACCTTTGTAGATGGCCAAACCTCCGTTAATTGGATGTTAGAAGCAGGAGCCAAAGTAATGAACCTACTTACAAAGGGATCCCTTAACCACTTAACACACCAGCTAAAAAAAACACCCGAACAACATTTTGCCGACATTGCTCAGGTAATTGCTTTGGCTACTAGCAACAATTTATTGTGCAATGTATATTTGGAAGATTGGAGTAATGGCATGCGACATTCCAAAGATTACGTTCTTCAATATTTGGATTTTTTACAACACCAACCCATTAAAAGGGTGTTATTGCCCGATACGTTGGGGGTATTGGTGCCGTCCGAAACATACAACTATATCAAAGAGCTAACCGACCGCTATCCACACATTCATTTTGATTTTCATGCCCATAACGACTACGATTTGGCAACGGCCAATGTGTTAGAAGCCATCAAAGCAGGCGCCAAAGGCCTACACCTTACCATCAATGGTATGGGCGAACGTGCAGGTAATGCTCCTTTAGCAAGTGCCGTAGCTGTTATCAACGATCACTTACCTAATATTACCACTACCGTAACCGAAAAATCGTTGTATTCCGTTAGTAAACTCGTGGAAACCTTTTCAGGGTTCCGTATTCCGGCAAACAAACCGGTTGTAGGCGAAAACGTTTTTACCCAAACAGCAGGCATTCATGCCGATGGAGATAAAAAAAACAACCTCTATTACAACGATTTAATGCCCGAACGTTTTGGCCGACAACGCAAGTACGCACTAGGCAAAACAAGTGGTAAAGCCAATATAGAAAACAATTTGCACGAACTTGGTATCCAATTATCCGATGAAGATTTGCGCAAAGTAACACAGCGAATCATTGAATTGGGCGATAGAAAAGAAGTAGTTACTCAAGCAGATTTGCCCTATATCATTTCAGATGTATTGGATAGCAACACAATAGAGGAAAAAGTACAAATAGAAAATTATGTACTTACACACTCAAAAAATCTCCGGCCTTCTGTTACACTAAAAATGAGCATAGCTGGTGAACTTTTCGAAGAACACGCACAAGGCGACGGTCAGTACGATGCTTTTGTAAATGCACTGAAAAAAGTTTACAAACACAAAAAAATGGATTTACCGTTACTTGCCGATTATACGGTACGCATTCCACCGGGTGGTAAATCCGATGCGCTTTGCGAAACAATTATTACTTGGCAGTGGAAAGGAAAAGAATTTAAAACAAGAGGGCTCGATAGCGACCAAACAGTAGCCGCAATAAAAGCCACCCAAAAAATGTTGAATATTATTTAGAAAAGGGATAAGGCAAGGAGGAAAGGCAGGAGATAGGAGGCGTAGGGCAAAAGGCAGAAGGGCAATATCCGTTTAATCTGATTAATAAATTATGCAGATAAATAGTTACAGAGATTTGATTGTTTGGCAAAAGTCAATGGGTCTTGTAACAAGCATGTATGAATTAACCAATGCATTTCCTCTATTGGAGCAATTTGGGTTAACCAACCAAATCAGGCGAAGTGCGATTTCTGTGCCTAGCAATATAGCAGAGGGTTATGGACGAAATTCAAGAACGACTAAAAACGATTTTTACAAATTGCTAATGGTTCTTTATTCGAATTACAGACACATGTTGAAATTTCGTATAATTTAAAATATTATTTCCCTAGCAATATTCGATGATATTTCGGCAAGAATAAATGAAATAGAAAAGATGCTAATTTCACTCATCAAAAAAATAAATTAATCACTATGGCCTAGTAGGGAGAGGTTGCGGCAGTCAATATTGAATAATATCTTATGCCTTATGCCTCATGCCTTATGCCTTTAAACATCAAACAATGGCAAAAAAAAACATCCTGATTGTTCCCGGTGATGGGATTGGACAAGAAGTTACCGCAGTAGGCAAACTTGTTTTAGACAAAATAGCGGCCAAATTTGGACATGAATTTACCTACGATGAAGCACTCATTGGCCACGTAGCTATTGAGGCTACCGGCAATCCTTTGCCCGACGAAACGTTGGTAAAAATGAAAGCTTCTGATGCCGTACTTTTTGGCGCTGTAGGCCACCCCAAATACGACAACGACCCTACCGCTAAAGTTCGCCCGGAACAAGGTTTATTAAAAATGCGTAAAGAATTGGGCTTATATGCCAATTTGCGACCCATAAAATTGTTCGATGAATTACTTAGCGCCTCTAGTATCAAACCTGAAATTTTAAAAGGTGCCGATATCTTGTTTTTTAGAGAATTAACTGGCGACATTTATTTTGGCGAAAAAGGACGCAAGAACAATGGCGATACGGCTTTTGATGTGGCCGAATATAGCCGCTTTGAAGTAGAACGCATTGGCCGTAAAGCATTTGAAGCTGCTAGAACAAGACGTAAAAAATTGTGCTCCGTAGACAAAGCCAATGTATTAGAAACAAGCCGCTTATGGAGAGAAGTTATTCAAAAACTAGCATTGGAATACCCCGATGTAGAAATTGAATACCAATTTGTAGACGCTCTTGCGATGATGCTTATTAAAAACCCTGCTCGCTTTGATGTAGTAGTAACGGCCAATTTATTTGGCGATATCCTAACCGACGAAGCATCTCAAATTGCCGGCTCTATGGGAATGTTGGCATCCGCCTCAATTGGCGATGGCACAGGTGTATACGAACCTATTCACGGCTCTGCACACGATATTACTGGCAAAGGCGTAGCTAACCCATTGGCATCAATCTTGTCAGCAGCATTACTACTCGATATTTCATTCGGTATGAAAGCTGAATCAGAATTGGTTATCAATGCAGTAGACCAAGTATTAAAAGAAGGTTACCGTACCAGAGATATTGCAGACGCTACCACACCTGCCGACAAAATATTGGGAACTGAGGCAATGGGTAACGAGGTGTTGAAATTTATTTAACTAACCCTAGTTGTAACGCATATAGCATACAAACGCCTGTTAGCAAACGACGCTTTCAGGCGTTTTGTTTTTAAGCACCAATCCAAAGCATACACTATTCTACCGCATTCGTGAGGCAGTGCCCCAAAACAAGTAGTTGTATGCTACAAAGTACACCGATTTTGAAAAGGCCTTTATTTCGCATTATAAAACAGACGACATTTTTTTTCACTTATTTTTAGCATACCGAACATTTATGCTGCTAAAGGCTAACTGCCTACTAGCACCAAAAAACACAGGGTTATTATTAGAAAGCATTATCGTATAGGCGCTTGTTATGGCATCTTATTTGCCAATTTTAAGTGTAGGATCGAAAAAATTAACTTTTTATGTGGTTTTTATTTTCCAAACAATTGTAAAAAAGGGACGAAAGAACAACCAATTTTCTATTGTTTTGAACACCTCATAGCTGTATGGTTTACAATATTTTTCTACCGGAAACCTCCTTTTTTACTTTGCACCTCCCTATCTTTGCCGAAAATTTGGAAACGGGTATGTCTTTAAGAAACGTGAAATCCTTGCTGATTGCTGCTTTTAGCCTAGTTATAGTATTTTTTTGCATTCCTGCAATTGCGCAACACGAAGTAGCCGACAGTGCTGCAACGGAAGTTCATGCAGGTACTGAGCACCATGAAGCCAAAGAAGGTGACTTTGAACCAGGCAAAGTAATCATGGAGCACATTATGGATAACCACGATTTTCATATTGCAGATGTGAATGGTCATCCTATTTCTTTACCATTACCCATTATTGTATATAGCCCCCAAAAAGGCATAAGCGTATTCATGTCGTCAAAATTTGAACATGGACATGCAAGCTATCAGGGTTATAAATTGGAAGAAGGTGTTATTAAAGCAGTAAACGAAGATGGTTCTATTGATGAAACAACAAAAGTGTACGACTTTTCGCTGACGCGCAATGTTACCCAAATGTTTTTATCATTGATTGTATTGGTAGTACTCCTATTAGGTGTAGCAAAAAAATACCAACAACAAGGTGCCAAAGTTGCTCCATCCGGCTTTCAAAATGCAGTAGAACCGGTGATCATTTTCATCCGCGACGAAGTGGGCAAAAGCAACCTAGGTCACAAATACGAAAAATACATGCCTTATTTGCTGACTGTGTTTTTCTTCATCCTTATCGGTAATATTTTTGGGTTAATACCCGGATCGGCCAACGTTACAGGCAACATTGCATTTACAACCGTATTGGGTGTTATCAGTTTTGTTGTCATCATTTTAAGTACCAATAAGCACTTTTGGGCCCACGTTTTCAACTTTCCCGGTGTACCGGTTCCAGTAAAAATCATTCTTTTATTTGTAGAGCTATTGGGTATTTTCACTAAGCCTTTTGCATTAATCATTCGTTTGTTTGCCAACATGGTGGCCGGCCACATGATTATTACTTGCTTGGTAATGATGATATTCATTTTCGCCAAATTAAGTATTGGTGCAGGTATCGGTTTTGCTCCGGTATCTATGGCCTTTACAGTGTTTATTTATGTTATCGAAGTGTTGGTAGCATTTATACAAGCATTCATTTTCACCAATCTTACAGCGGTGTTTATAGCACAAGCGTTTGAGGGCGAACACGAACATGCCGAAGCACATCATTAATATTATTAACCTTTTTTTTCATAATAAAACCCACATACAATGTCTTTAATGAACATTTTGTTAGATGGAAGCATCTCAAATGCAGGTGCTGCTATTGGAGCCGGACTAGCTACTATTGGTGCCGGTATTGGTATTGGCCAAATTGGTAAAGGTGCCGTAGAAAGTATTGCACGTCAGCCAGAAGCAGCCAACGATATCCGTAGCGGTATGATTTTGACTGCTGCCTTCGTAGAAGGTGTAGCCTTGTTTGCTGTAATTGCAGCGGTATTGGCTATTTTCATCAAGTAATTGATGTGCTGCTTGCAGCAACATTACCTTAACTGCATCTAAAGCACAGGGCAATAGATGCAGTTACTTTTAACACTATCGAAATTTTATAAATATGCAATTACTGACACCCGCTTTAGGATTAATTTTTTGGACGTTCCTTGCTTTCGCTATTGTTTTTTTAATCTTGAAAAAATTTGCATGGAAACCCATTCTTGCCGCTTTAAAGGAAAGAGAAACCGGTATTGCTGATGCAATTGCCTCCGCAGAAAAAGTAAAAGCAGAAATCGCTTCGCTTAAATCTGAAAACGAAGCCTTGCTTACCAAAGCACGCGAAGAAAGAGCCATTTTGATTAAAGAAGCAAAAGAACAATCAGATAAAATGATTGCCGATGCGAAAGAAAAAGCCAAAGCAGAATACGACCGTATTGTTGCCGATGCCCAAGCAGCTATTGCACAACAAAAAAATGCCGCACTTACAGAAGTAAAAAATCAAGTAGGAGCCTTGGTAATTGAAGTAAGCGAAAAAATATTGCGTCGCGAATTGGCCAACAAAGCAGAACAAGAATCTTATATCAACCAATTAGCCGAAGTAGTAAAACTAAATTAATACCACACTACCATTGTTTTGTACCCTATCAAGCAATTATGTAGCAACGTATTTTTTTATTTACCAAAGTAAACTTCTAAAAAATGTCTAATCCTCGCATAGCATCCAGATACGCCAAAAGTTTGGTTGATTTATCTATAGAGCAACAACAACTGGAAAGTGTTTATGCTGATATGCAATATTACACCGCCGCTTGTAAAGCCAACCGCGACTTTGTAAACCTTTTACAAAGCCCTATTGTACATGCCGACAAAAAAAATGCCATCATTGAACAAGTAGGACAGTTGGGTAATGTAAGCACCCTTACACAATCCTTTACTCGCTTATTGGTAAACAAAGGTAGAGAAGCCGATTTGCAACTCATTGCAGAAGCGGTAGTTGACCAATACAACGAAATAAAAGGTATTCATAAAGTAAAACTAACAACAGCTGTTGCCGTTAGCGACAGTATCAAAGAAACCATCAAACAGCAGGTGCAAGCCGCTAAAAATACAGGTACTATTGAACTCGAAACCGTCATTGACGAAAGTTTAATTGGTGGTTTTGTATTAGAATTTGATGGCAAATTGGTAGACCTAAGTATTTTGAGAGATTTGAAGGATATCAAAAAACAATTTTCTAATAACGATTATGTTTCTAAATTGTATTAATCAGTTTGAAACAGGGTAGTACAATATATCTGTAAACAATTTTTAAAAAGAATATAAAACTTGCAAATATGGTAGCAATTAAGCCTGATGAAATATCGGCAATATTAAGGCAACAACTTGGCAGCTTTAATGCCTCTGCCGATTTAGAAGAAGTAGGTACTGTACTTCAAGTGGGCGATGGTATTGCCCGTGTATATGGCTTGAACGGTGTTAGAAGCGGTGAATTGGTGGAGTTTGAAAATGGCACCAAAGCTATTGCCCTGAACCTTGAGGAAGATAACGTGGGTGTGGTATTGATGGGCGAAAGCGGAGATATTAAAGAAGGTGCTAAAGTTAAACGCACCGGTAAAATTGCCTCTATTAAAGCTGGTGAAGGTTTAGTAGGTCGTGTAATCAATACTTTAGGCGAAGCTATCGACGGCAGAGGTCCTATCAGTGGCGATTTGTACGAAATGCCCCTTGAACGTAAAGCTCCGGGTGTTATTTATCGCGAACCAGTAAAAGAACCGCTACAAACCGGTATCAAAGCTATTGATGCAATGATTCCAGTAGGTCGTGGTCAACGTGAATTGGTTATTGGTGACCGTCAAACCGGTAAAACCGCTATTTGTATAGATACCATCATTAACCAAAAAGAATTTTACGAAGCCGGTAATCCGGTTTATTGTATCTATGTGGCTGTTGGTCAAAAGGCATCTACTGTTGCAGGTGTAATGAAAACCTTACAAGACAATGGCGCAATGGCTTATACCATCATTGTATCGGCTAGCGCTAGCGATCCGGCTCCATTACAATTCTATGCTCCATTTGCCGGTGCTGCTATTGGCGAATTTTTCCGCGATACCGGTCGTCCAGCATTGATTATATACGACGATTTAAGTAAACAAGCAGTAGCTTACCGTGAGGTATCGTTATTGTTGCGTCGTCCACCGGGTCGTGAAGCTTATCCGGGTGACGTGTTTTACTTGCATAGCCGTTTGTTGGAAAGAGCTGCCAAAGTTATTGCCAACGACGATGTAGCCAAAAACATGAACGATTTGCCCGAAAGCATCAAACACTTGGTGAAAGGTGGTGGTAGCTTAACCGCGTTACCCATTATCGAAACACAAGCGGGCGACGTATCGGCCTACATTCCTACCAACGTAATTTCTATTACCGACGGACAAATTTTCTTGGAAGGTAACTTGTTCAACGCAGGTATCCGTCCGGCTATCAACGTAGGTATTTCTGTAAGTCGCGTGGGTGGTAATGCGCAAATCAAATCGATGAAAAAAGTAGCCGGTACCCTTAAACTTGACCAAGCTTTGTACCGCGAAATGGAAGCCTTCTCTAAATTTGGTGGCGACTTAGACCCTGCTACTAAATTGGTAATTGATAAAGGTGCTAGAAACGTAGAAATTTTAAAACAAGCTCAATACAGCCCGCTAACCGTAGAAAAACAAGTGGCCATCATTTATTTGGGTACACAAGGTTTGTTGCGCGAAGTGGCGGTGAAAAAAGTAAAAGCTTTTGAAGAACATTTCTTAACCGAAATGGAAAACAAACATGCTGCTATTTTAGCCGAATTTAAAAAAGGTCAGTTGAACGACGCAAGTATTCAATCGATGGTAGAATTGGCCAAATCGCTAATTCCACAATACAAATAAGTATTTGGTTCTGAGTAAGTGATATACGCAATGCCTCCAATTTTGGGGGCATTGTTGTGTATACTATTGCCGGTAAGTCAATGCAACGGCTTGTTCTATTGCGGCTACTGCTTGCTACTGCACCATGAAGTATTTACCGCCTACCCTTGTTTTGCAACCAAACAATCATTTGTTGGGTAAGAACATGCCTACCGTACCGCTTTCTCGCATATCCTTATCTATTCAAGCCCAAATACAGAACGGCAGAGCAAGCTAAATACCATTTTTTTAACCCACCCAACCAAGTTTTATGGCTACAAAGTAAATCATTACCTAAAAAAAAAAAAAAAAAATGCCCATCCTTACAGCAAACATCAAATTGTAAACGGGCTCTTAGTACATTTGTACACCACTATGAGCCAACAAGCCAACAAGAGTGTAGTTAACCTGCACTTACTGCGTAGAATATTTGTGTATGTAAGCCCCTATCGCTTATTGTTTATTGGCAGTATTGCCTTAGCCATTACCATGGCATTTATGGCTCCCTTGCGCCCTTATTTAATTCAATTAACGGTTAACAAAGCGGTACACCCGGCTACCACCGTATTACCGACATGGCTGTACCAATGGCTACAAGTCAATAACAACACCTCCGTCGCTCGCATCATTCTGCTCATTACGGCCTTTCAAATTGTTTTTTTATTGATAGAAAGTTTTTTCCGCTTTGCCTTTAGTTTAATCACCGCCACGCTTGGCCAAAAGGTTGTTCGCGATTTGCGCATAGCTATCTACGAAAAAATAGTACAGCTCAATTTATCGCAGTTCGATAAAACCCCTATTGGAACACTTACCACACGCACCATTAACGATATTGAAAGCATCAACGACATTTTTAGCGATGGGCTAGTACCCATTATGGCCGATTTACTTACCATCCTCATTACCCTTGCCACCATGTTTTGGATGAATTGGCATGTTGCCCTCATTAGCCTCATTCCTTTCCCTTTTTTAATTGTAGCCACCTATTTTTTTAAAGAAAGTGTCAACAAAAGTTTTAACAAAGTGCGCAATGCAGTGGCCGCTCTAAACGCCTTTGTACAAGAACACATTACCGGCATGCACATTGTACAAGCATTTGCTGCCGAAGACAGAGAAGCGGCTAAGTTTGATACCATCAACAAAGAACACCGCAATGCCAATATAGACGCCATTTTTGCCTATAGTGTGTTTTTTCCGGTGGTAGAATTGGTATTGGCCATTAGCACCGGTTTATTGGTGTGGTGGGTGGCCAACCAACAATTAGAAGCAGGCTTATTGGTGGCTTTTATCTTGTACCTCAACCAAATTTTCAGACCATTGCGCATGATTGCCGACAAATTCAATGTGCTGCAAATGGGCATGATTGCCGCAGAAAGGGTTTTTAAAATTATGGACAATACCGATGTATCGCCAACTGATAATGCACATACCATTAGCTTACCGCCCAACCATACTTTTAAAGGGCATATTTGCTTTCAAAACGTATCCTTTGGCTACCTACCCAATCAGCCGGTACTCCACAACCTATCGTTTACGGTACAGGCAGGCGAAACAGTGGCGCTTGTAGGACATACCGGTAGTGGCAAAACCTCCATCATTAGCGTACTCAATCGGTTGTATCCCATACAAAGTGGCAGCATTAGCATAGACGATACCAACATCCATTTGTACAACATTGCCCTACTCAGGCGCAATATTGGCGTGGTATTGCAAGATGTGTTTTTGTTTTCCGGCAGCATTATCGACAATATTACCCTGCGCAATCCCAATATTAGCCCCGAACAGGTAATCAATGCCTGCAAAATGATCCATTTGCACGAATTTATAGAGCAACTGCCACAAGGCTACCACTACCATGTAATGGAGCGCGGCAATACCCTAAGTCTTGGTCAGCGCCAACTGATTTCCTTTGCTCGAGCATTACTCTACAACCCATCTATTTTAATTTTAGACGAAGCCACTTCCTCTATTGACTCCGAAAGCGAAAGGCTCATCCAACAGGCTATCGACACACTCATACAAGGCCGCACCTCTATTGTTATTGCCCACCGATTAAGCACTATTCGCAAAGCCAACAATATTTTGGTACTCAACAACGGAAGCATACAAGAATCGGGCACGCACGAGGCTTTAATGGCCCAAGATGGTTATTATGCCCAACTGTATCGCATGCAGTTCCAAGCAACCCATACTGCATTGGTATAGCTCGTTACCAACCACCCTTCCAACTAGAACCAATACACAAACAACTGTTCTGTGGGGCTGTCAACCTATCACACAATGGTCAGCTACTGTTCCGGCTGCGTTGGGCTCCGCTAGCGCTCCGGTACGCACCTTAGCCGGATGCGCACCAAGCCCGTTGCATCCGGCAGCCTTTTTTCAGTAGTGCATCGCCAAGCAGTTGGCTTTAATACATTTGACAATTTTTAAAAAGTTGTCAATTGTGGATACGCAGGTATAACTACTTGGGATCAAATGCAACCACAAAAAATGCGTAGGAATTACCGTACGCCGTGTGCGAAAAAGACACAAACTACGCCTAGTTGGGGGAAATAAGGCATCAGAGATGCCGCTACTACGCTGTTAGTTGGTTAAAGCAACATTCCGAAGAACAGATGTAATTTTCCTTAATAGTTGTAGATGCCGATCAAAAATTTCAGTTTCTATTTTAACAAAATCAAGCTGATCATTTATTTGAAATATTTTTTTTTCTAAACTGGTTTTATTAAAAACGTATTGTTTTAAAATAGACGTTTTTGAGTTGAAGTTACTATCTAACAAGGCAAAATCAGTTAAATAATCTTCGTTGCCATTCATATCTCTTGGTAAATCTAAGATTAGGAGTTTTTTGACAAACAAATTAAATTTGTTAAACTCAATGAAATAATCGTTTAACTCATAACCCTTATATTTTGAGGTGTCAGTCAAATTTTCTAAAAAAACTTTTTTTAACTCTCTAAGTTTATTACTATCCCTATAAATGTATTTCATTTTTTTAGGCAGTGTAATTAAATAAAAAGCGTCATTAATTTTATAAATAACAGAAAACTGATCTTTAGAATAAGAATTGTTATAATTCGTTAAATCCGGCGCTAAAAAATTCAATCTATTATTTGTAGAAATAGTTGCATCAAATAAAATAGGTATGTCTAGATTGAATAGAGGGTTAAAGCATTCTGAGAAAAAAAACATTCTACTATCTTGATTCCCGAAAAATAGAATTGTATCTAGCCTTTGATTAAAAATAAACCTTTTTTTATTTAATGTTTTTAGTGAACCCTTTGCTGTTAGTTTTTGAGTAACTAAATCAACTTGGTATGAATAGATTTTTTTGTTGAAATGCTTTTGAGCGTTACTTACTTTATTAATATTGGTAAGAAATAAAAATAATAATATATGCCTCATAATTTGTTGTTATATTTCATACCCCCCCCTTAGTGTAGCTTTCAATATTCGCACTCGGCGTACGGCTTTGCCTACGCCGTTCTTAAACAAGTAGCATTTGCTACAACAAATACACATTAACCAATCCTTTTTTGCCTGCGTAATCTCTTGCACTACTATATACATAATCTATGGCGTTATCCACTAACCCTTCTTTTACTGGATTATTGTGTATGTAGTTTACTTTACTGGCAAACATATCGTTCATATGCCCATCAATACCTACCGCATGATTTTCATGCGTCCATACTTGATAATCTTTATTACGTACATGTGCCATAGCAGCTTGCCTAAAACCTTGCAACAACCATTCGCGCCTGCTTTCCGGTTCTGAATGTACAGATAACAAAATTTGCTTGGCAGTATGCCGCTTTAAGTCCCGAATGGTATCGGATAAAGTGCCTGTTGCGCTACTTAATATGCAATGAACATGGTTGCTCATCATGCACCAAGCATGTACCCGCAATCCTTTGGTAGCAACACAATAGTTAAAGGCGTCTACTACTATATCTCGGTAACGCTTTCTTGTAAATATGTCTAACCAACCAACTATTTGGAACGTTAAAAAATA
>JAIXOS010000023.1 GCA_027486695.1 Chitinophagaceae bacterium
ACTCCGCTGCACGTAGTGTCCATTTGCCCTTCGGCATTAAAACACGCAGGTATTTGGGTCATCAGGTATTTACGAAAATTGCTGTCGGGTATCTTTACATACTGTGCTTGGCCTACAAACGCCCAAGCCATTAAACAGCATACAATAAAAGCCATCTTTTTCATAGTTCACAATTGTTGGTTGAAAATAATCTATTGTTCATCTGCTACTACGCTTTATCACTACCAAAAGGTTGGGTATCGCAAAAAAATATTTTTGTGGGGCGAGAGGCTTTCAGGCCATTTAATTGACCAATCCCGCCCCCACCAACAGCTTCTTGTTGATGACTTCTCCATTGGTCATGTACAGTTTTACCGTATATATTCCCGCAGGTAACTTGAGGTTGATTTTCTTACGTGGGTTGGCAGCATCCAAGTTTTGCTCAACCTTCACCGCTCTTCCCGACCCATCTACCACACTCACACCTACTATGCCCGTTCCGTTGAGTACAATAAAATCTTGGGCTGGATTGGGATAAATACTGACACGCTGTTGGTTGGATGCTAGATTGATGGATTTGGTTGCGCTGTAACTGATTTGGCCGTTTTTATCCACTATTTCCAATCGGTAATACACCGTTCCTGCATGCCACAACAATTTTTGAACCGTGGCATCGGTAAACAAATAGCTGCTTCCTTTGCCCTTGGCAGCTACCTTGCCAATAGTGCTAAAACTGCTGCCATTGATACTTCTTTGTACATTAAAATAAGCAGTATTGGTTTCTGAAGCCGTTACCCAACTGTTTTCTATAAAATGCTGATGGTTTTCTGTTAACTGATAACTGCTGATGCTTACCGGCAACACAATGTTTTTGATGGTGGTGCTTGCTATATTGGTTACAACAGGCGGATTATAGTCGAAGTAAATGGAGGCTTTGTTGTCTATTACCGTACCTACCGATACATTGGCTAAGGGTGTTACTTTAAAATGTACAAATCCGTGGCTCATTGGCTCATTGGTTGCACTATCAATTAAGTAAATATCCCGAAACTGGAAGTACAAAATATTGTTGTTCAGGATGATGTCGCCTTTGTGGCTCATCGCCTTTATTTCTAAAATGCCTTGGGCTATGAGCGGACTAAGGGTATCGGCTATAACAATATCTTTGGCAGAGGCATTGCCCAAATTTTGAAAGTTGATGCGGTAATCGATGCCCTTGCCGTCGGCTACTTGTGTAATGCTTAGCTGCTCGGTGGCTTCTTTACTGTTGGGGTCGTAACTTGTTCTTACATACAAAGTGCGTTCGGCGGTAGCCATAATACCACCTGTTCCTAGTGTAGTTATAGGCGCAACAGCGGCATTATTATCCGGGGTAGCTATCATCGCACTGCAATACACCGTATCGCCCATTTGGGCCTTGGTAGATACCGTAAAATAAAGTTTAGGATAAGGTATATCGCTCCATTGTTTAAAGCGATTAAAATAATTAGGCATCAATGTATCGTACCAAGTAATGGTTCCGTTCTCTACTACTACATTGGGTACAGATGCTTTTTCAAATTTCAGCTTTGTGGTATCGTAATTAAACACAGCTTTTATGGCTTCGTTTACGGTGCCTGTATTTTGGCAAGCTAGCGAATACACCAAGCTACGACCGGGAATAGCGGGTTGCCAATTGTAAATATCCAATGCCAAACCACGCACCCGTTCAGTGGGCTGCAAGGCAATATCGGGTAAAGTAAGTACCGAACGATTGGCCGAAAAACTAACCCCCATACTATCGGGTACTGCTTTGTAATAAGGGGGTGGCACAGCCATCAGGCTAAAGTAGCCCGTATCGTAAGTGGTAAGCGCATATTCTCCATCTAGGTTGGAGTACACAATTTCGCCCCCTTTGATACGAATAGGTACATAAGGGATATAATACTCATCAGGGTCTTTTCTTCCATTGAGGTTAATATCGCCAAATACCTTGCCGTGAATAGTAGGAAAGGCAATGCAATGGTTGGCATTGTTGGTAGGGTTACAAAAAGGCAGGTTAGCCGGATCTACTGTTGCGGGGGTAGAATTGGGTAGGCAACGGATGCCGGTATTGTTCACATAAAGATATGTTAATGAAACCGGTAATTTGGGCAAGCAATTTAAATTAGGATTATCCCTGCAATTAAGCGTTTGAAGGTTAGTTAACGAATCTAAAGAAGGCAAAAAGGAAAGTTGATTAGAATAACACGTCAAATTTTCAAGACGGTTGGGCAGAGAAGGTAAAATTTGCAAACTGTTGTAAAAGCAATTTAAACCCTTAAGACCCTGTGGCAGAGAGGGTAAAGCTTGCAATTTGTTTTCAGAACAAGCCAACCATGTAACACCATCGGGCAGCGATGGTAAAACTTGCAATTGATTAGCACCACAATCTAAATACTTAAGACTGTCAGGCAGAGAAGGCAAAACTTGCAAACTGTTGTCATAGCAATTTAAACCCTTAAGACCCTGTGGCAGAGAGGGTAATACTTGCAATATATTATTGTAACATGTTAACGTTTCAAGACTGTTGGGAAGAGATGGCAAAACTTGCAAATTGTTATACCCACAATATAACTCTTTTAGACGATTGGGTAGTTGGGGCAAAACAGGTAAATTACAGAAGAAACAAATTAATATTTCGAGATTATTAGGCAGAGAAGGCAAAGCTTGCAATGGGTTATTAGAACAAATTAAATACTCAAGACTTTCGGGCAGAGAAGGCAAAACCTGCAATTGGTTCTGAGAACAATTCAAAATCTTGAGACTATCGGGCAGCGGTGGCAAAACTTGCAATTGGTTCTGAGAACAATCTAACTTTTTTAGACCATTTGGCAGCGATAGTAAAACTTGCATATTGTTATAAAAACACAATAACGTATCAAGACGGCTAGGAAGTTGTGGCAAAACTTGCAATTTATTATTACAACAATTTAAATATATCAGGCTCTTAAAATACTTAATGCCGGATAAATCACTAATTGCAGCACCATAGCAATACATATGTGTCCTATCTGTTACTCCGCTGCACGTAGTGTCCATTTGCCCTTCGGCATTAAAACACGCAGGTATTTGGGTCATCAGGTATTTACGAAAATTGCTGTCGGGTATCTTTACATACTGTGCTTGGCCTACAAA
>JAIXOS010000313.1 GCA_027486695.1 Chitinophagaceae bacterium
AAGTGCTGTCCGAAATAATTGTTACTTTGATTCATTGTTTTAAAGTGTGGTAACTTCAAAACAACAAAAAGGGACGCAGAAATGCTTCCCTTTTAGCTTTTTATCGGACAACAATGATTAAAAACTATAAATTTGGAGAACTTAAATCGTCATACAAATCTTGTATTACTTCTCACTCAAACAATACCCAATTAGACACTTGCCAAATAAGTAGTTCGGTAAACTTTCTTGACGAAGAGTGGAATGGTAGCCTTTACTTCATAGATGAAAGACTTTGTCGAATTGAATTAGAAGAGAATACTCTTTATTTAACAGCTTCTTATTATAAGCTAAATGCATTACTTGGAAAGCCGAATCAACAGCCAATCAAAGTCATAAATTCAACCTTTAAATCTGTAAAACCATTAATTGTTGGAAATGACACAAGAGAATTTAGACCATATACAGAAACATTAAACGACATTTTAAAACAGTTTATTGATGCAAAGAATTCATCTAAAAATGACATCAAATTAGAGGAATTTGAGCTAAACAAAAACGAATGGTTGTTAAACGATAAATTCAAATATGAAGGAGACCCAATTCGAGTTAATATAAAATATTACCCACAAATTGATTTGGAGAGTATTTGGCAAGCAAAAAATATTTTACAATGGTTAGTCAGTAGAAGTACTGAATTACAAATTGGTGAACCTACAACAATTGGTGGAGGAGAAAATAAATTGCATAGTGGATATAGAATTGTACCTCGTGACTATGTAAAAATTAACTTTTACGACAGTAAAAAAACGATGGACTATTTTAAAAAACTTGAAAAGGAGGAACACCTAAAATCAGAAAATGAAAAGCATCAGAAAGAAATAAAAGAAGACAAAGAAATCTTGAACAAGTTTTAACGGCGTGCAACACGAGGTTTGGCAATAGTGGGGGGCGACAAAACTCGTATTGTAACTTTAGGAACTTTATTGAACTTCGGTTCCAGCTCGACAGAACTCAACCGAACAGCAACAACTTCTACCCTACTTTTATATCATTATTCAACGGGCGACGGCCAAGCGTGACGCAACTCGAAGCCCCACCATCGCCAAGCCTTGTTCGTTATGCCCAATTTTAGCACGACACAACTAATAAACAAACAATGGGACTTTTAGACATATTTAAAAAGAATAACAAACTTCAAAATTTCACAACGGACAACGGAGTTTTAGGACCAACATTTCTTGACGGTTTGACAGAACATATTCATAATCCAAAGGACTTGCATTCTCACGAATGGCGAAGACGACTGAAAACTGCTTCGGGACAAACTAAATTTAAAATCAAGTTTTATGGACAACTACACGAAGAAAATAAAAATTTAATTGTTGGGACAGACTTTGCTCCTTCATTGGTTTTTGCAGTTGACACTTTAACCGGACAAGAAATTTTATTATTTGACGGATGTAAAAACGGTTACAACGCTTTGTTCTGCGACACATTTACAGACGAACAAATTACAAACAGACCAGCGACAAATTTATATACTGACCAAGACTGCAAGGACACATTTGAAATTGTTATTTCGACTTATAACGGAGTTGACTATGAAGAGGAGTTTGCAGACGAAGTTGACGAAAATGGTTTGATAGAACTTAGGGACGGAACAAAAATGGAATTTGAAAAAGTAAAGCGAAACGGGTACGATACTTTACAAATTTGGGCAACTAATGATAACGGAAAAACAATTGATTTTGTATCAGAAGAACTTGCTTGACAAAAGAAAAACTGGGCATAACAGGAGGTTTGGCAATAGTGGGGCGTGACGGAACTCGTATCGCAACTTTGGGAACTTTATTGAACTTCGGTTCTAGCTCGACAGAACTCAACCGAACAGTAGGAATTTAAACTCAACTTTATATCTTTATTCAACGGCAGACGGCCAAGCTTGACAAAACTCAATGCCCCACCATCGCCAAGCCTTGTTCGTTAGCGGTTATTGCAGGACAAGATAACGGACTAAAAAATATCGAACTGACTTAATTAAACTTTTGTTTTATGACAAAATCTCAGAAAAAACTTAATGCCCAGATTCTAGGGAAAGGAGAAAAGACAATGCTATTCGTTCACGGTTATGGTTGTGACCAAAACATGTGGCGATTTATTACCCCTGCATTTGAAACTTCTTACAAAATTGTACTTATTGATTTGGTGGGTTCAGGCCAATCTGATCTTAATGCCTATGATTTTGACAAATACAATACCCTCCAAGCACATGCAGACGATCTTCTTGATCTTATTGAGGAACTAGGCTTAAAAGATGTCGTGTTGGTCGGACATTCTGTAAGTGCCATGATTGGTGCACTAGCTTCCATAAAAAATCCTACTGCATTTGATTGCATCATCATGATTGGCCCCTCTCCTCGGTATATAAGCGACCATTCTTATAGTGGAGGTTTTTCGATGGAAAGTATAGATGAATTGGTGGAAGCCCTCGACTCTAATTACCTTGGATGGTCGAGTGCCATTACCCCAGTTATTATGGGAAATCCTGAGCGGCCAGAATTAGCACAAGAATTAAAAAATAGTTTTTGCCGCAATAACCCCGAAATTGCTAAACATTTTGCCCGTGTAACTTTTTTAGGAGATAATCGAGCGGATTTAGAAAAGGTAACAGTACCTACCCATTGTTGTCCGATAAAAAGCTAAAAGGGAAGCATTTCTGC
>JAIXOS010000135.1 GCA_027486695.1 Chitinophagaceae bacterium
AATGAAAGGACAACTGTGTATCTACCGGGAGGTGCGCCGTTGCTAGTAGGTGCATCGCTATTCAAATTTTTCTGTAAGTACTTGCTCCAAGCTTCCGGTCCTCCCGGAAATTCAGATTCTATTTGTACTGTAGTAAAAACCTTGTCATAGTCTTCTTCTACTTTAGGGGCTGCAACCGTTCCTGTTCCACTTTCTACAGGAGCAATTACTTTACCTTCATCCTTTTCACCTTCTTGGTTTATTTTACCAATTTTGGTATCGTCTAATTTTTCTTGTTCAGGTGGTTTGTCATCTTCTTTCACCTCTTCGTCTTTTACAATTTTGGGAGGTGTAAACTTAGTAATTTCCACTTTTGGTGGTTCTTGCCTTGGCGGTGGCGGTGGCGGTGGTGGTTCGTTTTTCTTGTCTTCCTTTTTAACATCTTCTAACGCTACGTCTTCTACAATAATTTCAGCTTTTTTTTCTGATTTTAAAGATTTTGCAACAATAGAGCTTGTAAAAAGAATTGCAATAAGAGCCAATGTACCACCCAATGCTAGCGCAATACGCTTATTATAAGTTTTACGGAGATCGTATGCTCCGTATGCCTTGTTCTTGCCATCAAAAATGATATCAAGGATATCAGCGTTTAAAATTTTATTGGTTTCCATTGTTCAGTTATTTTGTAATAGAATCAAAGCATCCTAATGCTAATGTTATTGAGCAACAAAGATTTTATTTTGAAGGCGTTGATGCTTCGGTAATTTGAATCAATTTTGATTCTACATCACTGATTTTCACCACAGCGTATCTTTTAATTACATTGATACTCATTTCATCCAAAATATCTACTACATTTTTGTAATTACAATCTGCATTCGGTTTAAGTACCATTACCAAATCGTTGGCACTGGTATTCTTTTTTTTGTTGATAATTACTTCACGTATTTCTTTGAACGAAGACGATTTAAAATTAGACGCATCTGGTTTTAATTGGCCTTCGTAATAAAATACATTATTATCTTTTCCCAACATAATAGTAAGCACCGCAGATTCTTTTACTTTATTTTGGTCATCAGGATTATCTACGTCTTTGGGCAAGTTAAGCCGCATAGCGGTTGGCTGACTCATTGTTGTAGTAAAAATGAAGAACGTAATTAGCAAAAAACCTAGGTCTACCATTGGTGTTAAGTCTACTCTGGTGGATAGCTTTTTTCCTTTTTTGACGCCGGGGCCTTTCTTATGACCACCACCCGACGAGGTATCCATTTCTGCCATAGTGGTAGAATTTAGTTTAAGTGAATAATGTTATGTAAACTACCCTTCTTTGGGTGCGCCTTTTTGACTTTGTTTCCACAAGTCAGATCCCATTGGTACACTTTCTGGGTTAGTTACCATTTGAAATTTCAGTTGGTCATTCTTTTTAAATGCCTCAATTACCTGTTCAAAAGCGGGGTACTTCGCTTGGTTATCGCCTTTCAACAACAAATTCATTTTTTGTCCTTGATAAGCACTTGTAACTATGCGAATCCACTCTGTTAGTTCATTGTTAGCACTGTCTTTACAAGGAATACCGGGCAATACATTTGCCTTCCTACTTTCTTCGGGAAGTGCTAAAAATGAAGGTAATTGGTTAAAAGCAACTCCAAAAAATGATGCTTTTTTGAAAGCTTTGATGTCCAATTTCAAATTTTTGGTTTGAATGATGGTGTTAGCAATATATTCTTTCTTTTGCTCATCATCCATTGATAAAAACACTTTACCGTCTTTATCTATTGTAATCAATACCAAGTCTTTTTCCGGCGCTACTTTATTAGCAACCGAATTGGGAGTAACAACAGGTATTGCTTCTGATGGCTTGAATTTGGTAGTTAAGATAAAGAAACTCAACAACAAGAAAGCCACATCGCACATTGCTGTCATATCTACCGAAGTACTCTTTCTCGGCAATTTAGGTCTAGACATTCTATTATGTTTATGCGGTTTTGATTATTTAGATACAACTTTCACAATTTTCCATAAGGAACTACAAAAATTATTTGTAGTTAGCTGCAAAGCTTTGTGTAAGTGTAAATCCTGATTCGTCAATACCGAATGTAATGCCATCGATACGGGTAGTGAATACGTTATACATGATGATAGCTACTGCAGAAGTACCGATACCCAAAGCTGTATTGTACAAAGCTTCTGAGATACCTTGCGATAATGCTTGTGCAGCTTCGCCACCGCCGCTATCGCCTAGAGCAGAGAAAGAACGAATCATACCTAATACGGTACCTAACAAACCAATTAGGGTGGCTACTGAAGCAATTGTAGATAAGAATACCAAGTTTTTTTCCAACATTGGCAATTCCAATGAAGTGGCTTCTTCTACTTCTTTTTGAATATTCAATATTTTTTGGTCAGTATTCAATTCTGAATTTGCAATCATTTCTTTGTATTTGTGCAAACCAGCTTTCATCACGTTACCAACACTTCCTTGTTGTTTGTCGCATTCAGCCAAAGCTTTATCTACTTCTTTATTGGCTAAGTGAAATTGCACTTTTCTAATAAATTCGGCTATGTTGCCTTTACCTGCTGCTTTGGTAACAGTAAGCAAACGCTCAATTACGAAAGTTAAAACAATTAAAAAACAACCAATCAAAATAGGTACAATGATACCACCTAGGTACATTTTAGCAAAACCACCTATAGGACCTTCACGTTCTGGCCAAAAACCACCATGTTCTTTACCTTTTGTAAAATTATCAGGACTACCTATCCAAAAACGCCAAATTAAGTATCCTAGAACGATACAAGCAATTGGAGCAATGGTAGCAATGATGTTACTACGTTTTTGTGGTTGTGCAGTCGCGCTGCTTTTTGAAGCTGTAGCAGTGGGTTTAATCTCAGCCATGACTTTTGTTGATTTTAGGTTTATAATTACTAATGAATAAGAAATGTTTGCGCAATTCTAACGAAAAATGCGTTTGAAATGCAAAATTTTATTTTGATAACTATTTGTTAAAACCTGTTATGTGAAAATTTTAACAAAAAACAAATATACTTGAGTTTTTTTTGGATAAAAATGCCGTTTATCATTTCTATCAAAGTTTGTGTAACAGCTAATGATACCCACTTTTTTCAAGCAATCCTAGTTAATACTTCCTGCAAATATAATCTTCTCCCATTTAAAAGTAGCTTTTAATGGGTACTTTTTACACATTAATGGTTTTTTTAATTGCGCATATCGCCTGGTTATAACATGCGAAGCCCACAACACGTACCCTGCATCCTTATTATTGCCCGTTGCTCCATCGTTTTTAACAGCGCTGTTTTATTTTCAAAGCTAGCATACTATCTTTAAAATCATTTTCTAAACTCAATGCACCATTTATGAAACAGTTAGTACTGTATGGATTAATTTTAAGCTTAAGTATACCCTCGGGGTTTTCTCAAACCAAAAAAGCCCCAACCGATGGCAGTGCTACGCCTACTGCCACACCCGGCCTACCTCCTGCATTGCCCAAAATAAACAACAAACCCAAACCGTATAAAGATATTATTACCGATAAAGCTGTTACAAAAAAGGGCTTATTTACCATTCATAAAATAGAAGAAAAATATTATTTAGAAATTGCAGACAGCATACTAGGATTGGAAATTATGGCTGTCAGCCGGCTTGCCAAAGTACCAAGTGGTGCCGGTTATGGTGGCGAAATTGCCAATCAACAAACACTGCTTTTTGAAAAAGGGCCAAGCGACAACCTTTTTATTAGGACTGTAACCCTCATTAATACAGCCGACTCTACCGAGGCTATTTACAAAGCCGTAACCAATTCGAATGTAAACAGTATTGCAGCTGTTTTCCCAATTGCGGCCTATACCAAAGATAGTTTGGGGTATGTAATAGAAGTGACGGATTTTTTTAAAGGCGATAATCAAATTGTTAGTATGAGCCCCTCCATTAAGCGTAAATATAATTTCATGGCGCTTGCCTTAGATAGGAGCTATATTAAATCGATAAACAGTTACCCGCAAAATGTAGAAGTGCGCACTGTAAAAACATTTTCTGCAAGTTCGGGGCCTATGCTACCGGGCAGCATATTTAGTGCCTCCAACTTACCGGCCGCAGCCGATGCCGGCGCTGTAACCATGGAATTGAATACCTCTTTTATTGTACTACCTAAAGTACCTATGCAAAAACGCTTTTGGGATAAACGGGTTGGGTACTTTCAGGATGATTTAACCATTTTTTCAGATCAACAACAACGTGCCGAAAACAAATCCTTTGCCATCAGGTGGCGTTTGGAGCCTAAAGATGAAGATGTAGAAAAATGGAAAAAAGGCGGTTTGGTAGAACCCAAAAAACCAATTATTTATTATATAGATCCTGCTACACCCAAAAAATGGCGACAATACTTGATTGCAGGTATCAACGATTGGCAAATTGCTTTTGAAAAAGCGGGGTTTAAAAATGCCATCCAAGGAAAAGAATGGCCCGAAAACGATACTACTATGAGTTTGGAAGATGCGCGTTTCTCGGTATTGCGCTACTTTGCTTCTAACATTGAGAATGCCTATGGCCCCAATGTGCACGATCCGCGTAGCGGAGAAATATTGGAAAGCCATATTGGTTGGTACCACAATGTAATGAAACTGTTACACGATTGGTACATGATACAAACTGCTGCGGTAGACCCTAAAGCTAGAAAGATGAAATTTGATGATGCGCTCATGGGTGATTTAATTCGATTTGTTTCATCGCACGAAGTAGGACACACGCTTGGCTTAATGCACAACATGGGTAGCAGTAGCAAAACACCGGTAGAAAAATTACGCAACAAAGCTTGGGTAGAAGCTAACGGACACACGGCCTCTATTATGGATTATGCTCGATTTAATTATGTAGCACAACCGGAAGACAATATATCTGCTAAAGGCTTGTACCCACGTATTGGCGATTACGATATTTGGGCTATTAGATGGGGGTATGGATATATTCAGGGAAATACGGAAGAAGCACAAAAAAAAGCAAGCAACGAACTCATTAAACAAACAATTGCGCAAAATCCACGTACTTGGTTTGGCACATATGAATTTGGCAACGTAACTGACCCACGTACTCAAAGCGAAGATTTGAGCGATGATGCCATAGCAGCTAGTAATTATGGTATCAAAAACCTAAAACGCATTATTGTTGGCCTACCTCAGTGGACTAAAGAAGAGGCTAACTTATACGAAAGCCTTGACGAAATGTATACGCAACTGCTCAATCAGTTTCGTAGATATGTAGGGCATGTAATGCGCAACATTGGTGGTGTATACGAAACACCCAAAAGTGCAGAAGAAGAAACCGCCGTTTTTGAAATTACACCAAAACAGCACCAAAAAAATGCATTACTGTTTTTGCAACAACAAGTTTTTGAAACCCCATATTGGTTACTTAACAAAGACATCCTGAATAAATGCGAAAATCCTTCATTTCAAGATCCTGTTTTTGGGCTTCAGGAAAGTGCACTGAACAGCTTATTGAATACAGACAGATTGCTGCGCTTACAGTGGTGTGCCGATCGTTTTGGCGCAACCAATGCATATACTACTATAGAAATGCTGAACGATGTACAAAATGGTTTGTTTTCGGAAATAAGCAATAACAAAGCAGCCGACACCTACAGACGAACTTTACAAAAAAGCTATGTAGACAAACTCATTAATTTTGTTAATCATACTGCCGAATTAAAACGCACCGATTTGCCGGCTATTGCACGCGCCAAACTACAGCAATTGCACAAACAAATGCTGCTTGCTGCCAATATCAATACCGACAATATGACCCGCATACACCTAGCCGATTTGGCCGAAAAAATCAAAAACGCCTTATATCCTCACTAGGAATACTTCATTGTAGTTCAAAAAATACCCATCGTAATTAAGTTTAGTCATAATTGCGATGGGTATTTTTAATATATTGTAACATGTATATTGACCCAAAAAACGCTATTGACTTAAAAACATTTTTCGACCAAAAGGTGGCACAATACAACCAACCGGCATTTATTGCCAACGATCCAATTTGTATACCCCACAGATTTACCCAACTTCAAGACATTGAAATTGCCGGTTTTTTTGCTGCGCTTTTTGCATGGGGCAATAGAACCATCATTATCAACAAGACAACTGAATTACTTGCTTTAATGGACAATGCTCCTTATGTCTTTTGTAAGCATCACCAAGATAGCGACCTAAAAAAATTACTGCACTTCAAGCACCGAACCTTTCAAGCTACCGATATTCTTTACCTCATAGCTTTTTTACAATTTCACTACCAACAACATATTTCCTTAGAAAGTGCCTTTACACAATGGATGCAGCCAACCGATGTGACAGTTGAAAATGCCCTCAATGGATTCCAGCGATACGTTTTTTCGTTTATGCATCCTTACCCTGCCCGTACACAAAAGCACATTGCCGCTCCCTATAAAAATGCTACTTGCAAACGCCTATGTATGTACCTGCGTTGGATGGTAAGAAAAGATGCTTCGCACGTTGATTTTGGCCTTTGGCAGAATATTAAACCATCCCAACTTGTGTGCCCTATAGATTTGCATGTAGCAAGTGTAGCTGAACGTTTTCAATTAATTCCAAAGAATAAAATTAATTGGCAAACAGCCCTACAACTTACTGCGTATCTTACCTTGTTGGATCCTTCCGACCCTGTAAAATACGATTTTGCTTTATTTGGCTTAGGCGTTATTGAAAAATATTAACTTAAAAACCTCCCAGTGTTATGAAACAATTAATTAGCACCACACTTATTCTGTTTGTTAGCATTTTAGCTATTAAAACCATCATTGCACCATTGCTGTTGCAAACACCTTTGTTTTTGGCTTTCAATTATGCCGTTAAAACAGCTACCTTGTATGCTTTTGTAATAAGCAGTATTTTTCACTATCAAGCTTATATTATTGGTTTCCAAAAAATAGTAAGCTTGCTCAATATTTCATATGTTAAACAAGTTAAGTTTAGCCGAAATTAAGCTATTGCCACCCGCAGAATTGGTTCACTATATAAATCAGTTAATCAACCTCGATTTCGATTACCTGATTTATTTGTTGTATCGTATAGACATCAGCGAAACCAAATTAAAAAAACTACTTTCCGAGCAACCACTTACAAATGCCGGTTTACTGATTGCTGATTTAATGATAGCAAGATGGCAACAAGCAGAATACAACAAACGGCAAACTTCGCTTCCGCCCGAGGCTTGTAACGAGGAACCTTGGTAACACATTAGAATATACTGCTCTTTTTACATTTTTTTGTAACCTATACTTAACACTACGTACAGTTTTTTTACGCGCATCTTACCTCTATCATTTTTAAAGTATTCAAATACTACCCTTCTGTTTTTACGGAAGAAGTTGTTTAACTTTTTAATTTTTTTAGAAATATGGCTATAATGCTTAACCATAGCATATTCCACCACGTGATGTTTAGTTTTTCAAATCTAATAAGGATACCCTTGTAAGCGTCCA
>JAIXOS010000380.1 GCA_027486695.1 Chitinophagaceae bacterium
ATCTGCATATCCCCAATCTAAACTTAATATTTGTGAGGCAGTTTGGCCATATTGTAACAAAGCTTGTGTACGAGACAAATAGGTAAAAAACGCTTTGCCTGGTTCGGCCCAAGTTTGGTGACGTCCAAAATGCGTGCCCCACCAACCCATTCCCATACCGGGTTGATAAGCATTGCTAAAAGGTTGGTGCACCCAATGGTGCAAAATCATTCGGTTTACACCCGCCGAAAACGCTTTTTGAGCTGCCCCTTTGAGCATGGATGGAGCTTCGTTGTATTTACTAACGCTCGGACTACCTGTAAATGCTTCAGCTCCTATAATGGTACGTCCCGCAGCACGACCAGCAGCTGCTATTGCCGTATTTACCCCACCATGAGTAGTCCAAAATTCGCCCATCGGAATATCTGCCAAAGCTGCCCCATCATGCATACTAAAGGGGCCACCATAAGGTTCAAACTGCAGTTGTAGTCCAGCTTCCGACAACTTTTGCTTGCCTATTTGCCAACCGTTTAAGTAAAACAATTGACTAATTACATCTTTGTAATCCCATTCAAAACGCTCCGAAAGCTCTTTGGAAAGATAGATTCGCTTGTCTGCATTTTTCTCATTATTGGCCACCGTACTGTTCATGGTTAATAACCAGGGTAGCGGATCGTAGCCTTTGATTTTGATAAAATCTTCCCTAAAATGAGTTGTCCAATTTTGATAACCGGCTTCGTAACTATCTATCAACATGTGCTTGAAAGAGGAGCCTAAATATGGCGCTAATTGTTGCTTAAATGGTTGTAAAACAGTATTCCAATGAAATTCGCTTTGTATTTTGCTCATTTTATCGGCTTCTAATGAGGTGGTCATGATTTCATCAGGTGCCGGATGCGGATTCGACATAGTGGGGGCATAACCCATTCTGTACACCATCCAATCGCCTTCCGGCAATGGCTTAATGAGCACTCCGGCAGTATCGAAGTGTGCCGAAAAATTGTGTACTTCCTTGTATAGGCTGCTATCTTTCACGGCTATGGCCAAATAAGCAATATCCTTATACCATGTAGAAGGTAAAGGTGGCAAATTCCGTCGGCCCCAAGCATTTAAATTAATTACCGAATTGGGTTTGGCAATCTGTATATTTTGGCTACCATTGGTAATTATGGCTTTGCGCCATACCAATTTTTTCATGGCGCGTTCTTCGGTTATCCACGGTCCTCCTGTTGTAGAGTATCCTACCGTATTGTGCAGCCCTATTTCTAAACCCAATCGCTTGGCTTCTGCTGCTGCATGTTGAATTGCTTCCCAATAGGCTTTGCTTCTATACGTTTGTTGTGGCCAAGGATTGTTCAAAGTAGGCACATGCGATTCCTGAACGGCTGAGCTTAAATTAAATATGGTAGCTCCACCAATGCCTAGCGCTTTCATTGCTTCCAAATCTTTGGTAATACCCTGCTTCGAAAAATTGCTACCCATCCAATGCCACCAAACATATGGCCGCACCGTTACAGGTGGCTGCATAAACTGTTGGTATAAACTGGGGGACGGATTGTTTTTTGGTTTCTGCGCTTTTATTTCTAACAATAACAATAGTGCAGTAAACAAAAAAAACATTTGCTTTTTCATATGCATATACATTCGTTTATATTCTTAATTACTATGTGCTTTGTATCGGCTACATGGTAGCCTTTGATGGGTGTGAGCCAGAAGCCGGTACTACCTATTGAACTGCATGGGCGTTGGCACCATTCAAGTACAACAAGTCTATTCGGCTTTGCTCCCCCTTTTCCCTAAACAATGATACGCGACTATTGCTTAAAGAAGGGAATTACCTTACGTTGGTTAGTTCCTGTTAATTCAATAATGTACCAACCTTGTGGCAACTGTTGTACATCAATTGGTTGATTGGTGGCAATACCACTTGCCATCTGCCAACCAATATTGTTCTTAATACGATAGTTTACAGATGTATGAATTCCACTGACAGTCAACCATTTACCAACAGGATTAGGAAATATCTTAAATACCTCCTGCTGCGCTGTACTACTTGCTTTTACTACTTGGGAGTAAGCAATTTGAGCATTTATATCTACTATTTTCAACCTATAAAATGCAAACTGTGTAGCTGTTCCTTCAATTGAATAGCTATATTTTCCGTTACTGCTATTGGGAGCAACTATTGCAATTGTTTGCCATTCAAAACCATTGTTACTTGCCTCCACTTCATAATGAGCAAGGTTCACTTCGTTGGCTACAGTCCAAGCCAAATAAGCAGGACTGTTTAACGGTTGCAACATCGAAAAAGTTACTATAGTAACCGGCAAGGCGGTAGTATTGGTAATGGTTTTGGCAGTAGTATTGATACACAAATTTTGAGCCGTACTCGCCGCCTCGGTATTTTCATCGCCACTCTGTATTGCATAAATGTTGGTATTGCAATCTATATTTTGCCAAGCAGTACCATCGTGGTATTGGAGTAAAAACGAACTGAGAATACCGTTCCAAACGCCACTACTGAAGAAACCATTAACAAACTGAATACCTCCCACCGAAACGGAATTGGGCAAAGTTACTTCAATGAATTTGTCGCCAGTTTGCTGACTAACCCAACTTGTAGCTACGCGACCATCAATCACATTTCGTGCTGCAAAGCCAGCATTGGTGGCATCTAAAGTTCCGCTAGCAGTAACAACCACTCCGGTTTTGGTGGCATAATTATACCAACCAAGCGAACCGCTGTCCATCACATCCAACAAAGGATCAGGATAGCTACCTAGTATAGGTGCAAAAATCTTTAATTCACGAATATGGAAATAAGCAGCTTGACTACTGAAAATGCGAATACGATTGGTAACAATGGGTTTGTTTAATTGTACGGAGTAATCGGGGCGCTTGTAATTGGCCACTAATTTATCTTCCACAATTGAGCCATAAACAGTATTGCTACTTTGGTATTGCACGGCCAATCCACTGCTTGCTGTTGCGGACAAGTTAATAGGCAACGATTGGCTTCCTGTATAACTACTATTGGGAATTGCATTAAAACGAATGGTTTGGGAACGTTTGGCCACGGCAACATAAAACGATTTGCTAGCCATAAAACCGGTGTTATCGGTAACGTACAATGTGTACACGCCAGCATGTGCTGTAGTTAATCCTTGTATTTGCAAGGTGCTAAGGTTGGAGGTAAAATTATTTACACCTCTCCACAAGTAAGTTGTATAATTTCCACTGCCCCCGGTAATAGTTGGCTGCACATTGATGGCATCAAATGCGATTGCACTGATGGTATCTGCCATATTAATTACTAAGGGTTGATTAACGGATGTAGTAGCAGTCACTACTACCGTAGCTGTATCGCTACAACCCAAACTATCAATTACTTTTACTATATAAGTGCCATTATTTTCATTCTTAAAATTAGAAATGAATAATTCCTTTGTTGTATCAGCAAGGCTTGCAGGACCATTCCATACGTAATGCGC
>JAIXOS010000488.1 GCA_027486695.1 Chitinophagaceae bacterium
GGTCCAGCTTAGGGGTTTCCAAAACACCACGTTATCGCCACCAAAGAAAATATGTGGTTTTAACTCTGCAAAAAGGGTGATAAAGTTGATGTTAAATCCAACTGCAATAGGTATAAATCCAAGTATGGCTGCCAATGCGGTTAGCAATACGGGGATGATACGGGTTTTTCCGGCCTCGATGATGGCTTCACGGGTTTTCATGCCACGGGTGCGTAATTCATCGGCAAACTCTATTACCAAAATACCATTTTTTACCACAATACCTGCCAAGCCCACAATACCTAAGCCGGTCATGAGCACCGATACTTCCATGCCGGTAATGGCAAAACCTAACAGCACACCGATAACGCTAAAAATAATTTCGGTAAGGATGATGATTGGCTTACTGATACTATTGAACTGTATTACCAATACCACCAAAATTAAACTTAGGGCAATTACCAATGCTTTTAACAAAAAGGCACCTGTTTCGGCTTGTTGCTCGCCCTCGCCGGTTTGTTTTACGGTTACGCCGTCGGGTAATTGTTTAAAGTTGGCAATGTGCTTTTTCAAAACAACGTTTACATTGGTGGCATCGTAGCCTTTGCTTGTAAGTACATTGCTGCGAAGTGTAATGATACGTTTTTGGTTTTTGCGTTTTACACTGCCCAATGTATTGGTAGGTTCTACATACACTAACGCACTAATAGGGATATTTTTTACGGCTCCGCCCGATGCAAAATCGCGGAACGAAATGCGCATATTCAACAAATCGATTAAGCTATGCCTTTGCAAATCGTTGCTGCGCAATTGTATTTTGTATTCGTCTTTACCCTCTTTGATTTTAGAAATTTCTTTACCAAATAGGGCTGTACGAATTTGCATACCAATTTGTGCGGTAGATACGCCTTCGATCAATGCACGTTGGCGATTGATGGTCAGTGTAACTTCCGGATTGGCTAAGTCAACATCCATTTTCAGTTCTTCTACACCCGGCACTTGTATGCTATCGAGGTAATTTTTTAGTACCGAAGCACCTTTGATCAGTAAATCAAAATCTTCGCTTGCTACTTCAATATTCACCGGAGGATCGGTTGGAGGACCTCCTTTTTCTTGGTCTACACTAATTTCGGCACTGGGAATCCCTTTCATTACCGCACGAATTTTGTCGAGATAAGGTTTGGTGGATACGCCATCGCGTTTTTCGAACTCGACGAACGAAATTTGAATACGTCCTAATTCGCTACGGGTACTTCTATCGCCACTTGTAGGGTCGTTGGCACCTACGGCCACATTGCTGATAACACTTTCTACAATCGGATTGTTTTTTCCTTGCTGAATACCAAGTACACCATTTACCCTACCTTCCAATATTTTGGTGACGCTATCGGTATATTTTACATCGGTACCTACGGGCAGTTTAAGGTACACATATATTTGGTTGGGATCGCCTTGCGGAAAGAACGTAACCCCTACTCTGTGCGAACCAACTGCCGCTCCAAAAATAACTACCGAAGCCACCAACAATAGAATGGTACCTATTAATAAATACACCGGACGCCAACCTGCCAAAGCCCAACGAAGTAAATTTTCGTAGTGACTCATAATCCAAGGCAGGGCATGGTTTTGGAAATAGTGAATGGTATCGTCTAATACATATTTGTTCAACACCATTAATATCATAAAAAATAGCAATAAATTTCCCCAGAAAGTAGCGCCCGCCAAATCGAGTAAAATGCCAATAGCAATAGCCAACCAAAATCCTTTTTTACGGAAAATGGCACTTTTGGGTTCTTTTTCTCCCTCTTCGTGGTTCATAAAATCTACTGCAAAAACCGGATTCATGATAAAGGCCACCACTAAAGATGCTGCAAGTGTAAAAATGAGCATGGTAGGCAAGTACACCATGAACTTACCAATAATACCGGGCCAAAACAACAATGGAAAGAAGGGGGCAAGGGTGGTAAGCGTACCGGCTAATACGGGTACAAACACCTCGCCGGCGGCCATACGAGCAGAAATTGCTGCCGATATTTTGCCTTTGCCATCGGTAAAAATGCGGTGTGTGTTTTCAATTACCACAATGGCATCGTCCACAATAATTCCCAAGCCAAACAAAAGGGCGAATAACACAATGAAGTTAAGTGTTACGTGTGTGCCTACTATGGCATCGGCACCTGGTAAAAACACAAAGGCAACAAACATGCTCAGCGGCACAGATAATGCCACAAAAAATGCATTGACTACCCCCATAAAAAACATCAATATAATCAATACCAACACAAAACCAATAACAATTGAGTTAACCAAATCGGTAAAGGAGGTACGTGTTTTGATGCTCAAATCGCCCGTTACCACCGTTTTAAGATCTTTGGGCAACACTGCGCCTTTTAATTCCTCTACTGTTTTTTTAACTCCTTCACTTGTTTCAATGAGGTTTTCGCCACTACGTTTAATGATATTGAGGGTTACTACGTTTTTGCCATCAAGGCGTGCGTAGCTTTCTTTTTCTTTGGTAGTGTCTTTTACAACTGCAACATCTTTCAGGTAAATAGGTGAGCCTGTTTGGTTACGAACAATGATACGTTCTATGTCGAAAGCATTTTTCAATTGGCCTTTCAGCTGCAAATTGCGTTTCATATTGCCCACTTCAAGCAAACCACCCGATATGTCTAGGTTTTCGCGAGCTACGGCATTGCTAATATCGTCGAAAGTAATACCCGCAGCCTGCATGCGGTTATTGTCTACATTGATTTGAAATTCTCTTTCGGGTGCTCCTACAATATCTACCCTATTTATTTGAGGTAAATCTTCCAATTTGTCCTTTACGTCATCGGCATATTTTTTCAAGCGTTGCAAGTCGTAATCGCCGCTCAGGTTTACATACATGATGGGCTGCTCGCTAAAGCTTACTTCTAGTGCTGTTGGTTCTTGCGTTAAATCTTTTGGCAAGTCGGTTTTTGATTTATCAATCGCATCTTTAACCTTTTGCAAAGCGATATCGGTTTTTACATCGGTATCAAATTCTACCATGATGGCAGAATAATCTTGTTGCGAGGTGCTGACAAATTTTTTGATTTTGGCGCCAGTGATACCCTTAATTTGTTTTTCGATAGGCCTTGTTACAAGGTTTTCAATATCTTTTGGTGAATTGCCCACATAAATGGTTTGCACATAAATGGTGGGAATAACGATATCGGGAAACTGTTCTTTGGGTAAGGTTACAAATTGGAAGATACCACCGAGACTAAAAAACAGCATAATCAAGTAAATGGAGGTTTTGTTGTTGATACTCCAAGTGGTAGGACCAAACTCCTTGAATTTGCCTTTAATATTTTCTATAAAACTCATACAAATTTAGTTTATTGCTTATAGGCATTGCTACCCAAGCATTGGTTTTGTGGAAATAAAGAGATACCGTAGGGTATAATCATCCAATTATTTGCTATTGGTGGTTAACAACTGACCATCGTACAACGATTGAAAACCATCCACAATAACGGCATCGCCGGGCTGTAAACCAGAAATAATTTCTAATTGATTGTTGTACATTTCGCCAATACTTACGGGTTTTTTGTGTGCCACAAGTTTGTTGTTTTCTTTTACAGCCACCATAATGTATTTACCTTTTTCGTCGGACTGTAACGTGTTTACTGGAACCACCAAGCTATTGGTAGTAGCATAATCTTGTATTTTCACCAATGCTATTTGATTCGGATGAAAATCGTTATCGGCTGGAATTTTGGCTTCTACATAAAAGCTACGGCTATTAGCATCTATTAATTTGCTTGCAACTGTTATATTGGCTTGTATGGTTTTTTTTGTATCGGGCAGCACCACATGTATTTTGCTACCTACTTTTACTTTGTTGAGGTAGTTTTCCGGAATTTGGGTAGTCACTTTTAAATCGGTTGTATTGACAATCGTTATTTGTGGGCCTACGCCTAAAAATCCGGTAAATGCTTCACCAACCCTTACATTCAAGGCATCTATTACACCACTAACATCGCTATACACATTGGTAAATTGCAATTGTTCTTTCGAAATTTTCACTTGCTCCTGTGCCGCTTTCAACTGATTTTCAAGTGTTTCTACATTGCTTTTGGCTGTAATTACCTGTATTTCGGTACCAATATTCTGATCCCACAAATTTTTGTATTTGTTGTACAATGTTTTGGCTAACGACAATTGGGTTTTAATGGTTTCCAAACTTTGTTCGCCTGCGGCTACGCTCTGCTTAATTAAAGCATCGTCTAACTTTAACAACAATTGTCCTTTGTTAACATTGTCGCCCTTTTTTACAAAAATCTGCTTTACTTGTCCGCCACCGTTGCGCGGAGTAACGTACGAAATATTGACAGCTTCTACTTTTCCTTGCAAATCTATTTGATGTACAAAAGGTTGTGGTGCAAGGGTTACTAAGGTAACCAATTTGGTTTTTTCTTCTTTTGCAGCGGCAGGATCTAGTTTGGCCAATTCTTTTTCTAAAGCCAAAATGTTATTTTCTACTTCTGCATGTTGTTTTTTCAAAGCCTCAAGCTTGGCTTTTTTCTCTTGCAATACTGCCGAATCGTTGCTTTTATTGCCACAGGCTGCAAACACAAACATGGAGGTTACAAGTAATGTTTTATTTATCAATTGCATATGCATTAATTTTTTGGTGTGTTGGTTAATTTATTTGGTATAGTTTTATAATTTTCCAATAGCTTTTAGGTAATCTACTTTAGCAATAATGGCATCGTACAATGCTGCTATATAATTGGTTTGTGCAGTTTTTAGGTCGGTTTGTGCCGCCGTAATTTCGGTATTGCTTCCGGTGCCCACTTCGTATTTCTTTTTGGTTTGGTTGTATACGCTTTCGCTCAATTGCATGTTTTTCTTTTGAAAATCTAGTGTAGCTATTGCCGACTGAAAACTGATATTGGCACGCTCGGTTTCATTATCGATAGATAACTTTAAATTGTCGATGGTATTATCGGTTTGTTGTAGTTCTAACTTAGATTGTTTGATTTTTGAATCTTTGCTAAATCCATCGAAAATGGGTACCGACATATTCAAACCAATTAGCGAAGCCGTAAACCAATCGCCTTTGTTAAAAAAATCGAACTTGTTGCGTTGTGCTTGCTTGCTATAGCTTGCCGATAGAGCGATTGTAGGAATGTACGATAGTTTGTATCGTTTAATATTGTATTCGTTGAGCTTGCGTACTACTTGTAAATATTGGTATTCTTTTCTATTCAAATACGCTTTTGAGGTATCGGATAGTAGTCCGGTTTTAATATCATTTTCTGTAATAGCATCGGTAAGTACTAAGGAATCTTTTATGGGCATGCCCATAAGGGTTTTTAAACCAAGGTATCCGATGGTGATACTGTTTAAAGCCTTTTGCTTTTCGGTTTGTAGGTTGGCAATTTGAACATTGAGTTTATCAACATCCAATTTTTCTACAAATCCATTTTTATACAATTCGGCAGCATCATGACGCAGTTTTTCCAATCGGCTAATATTGGCATTCAAAAGGTCAATTTGCGTTTTGCTTAATACAAGTTGATAATATATTTTGTATATATTTACTTTAATAGCTTCTTCTGTAACTTCTACATTTTTTCGTTGATATTCAAGCGATGCGGCCCTTGCTTGCAAGCCTACAAATACTTGTCCATCAAACAATAGTTGTTGCACGCTAATACCTGCATTGGCATTGTACTTGGTACCAAATTGTGCTTGTACAAAACCAAAATCGGACGGTACAGCAATGGTTTGTCCACTTCCGTTTTTAACGCCTTCCTTAGAAAGAACACCGTAGGTGGCAGCGGCTATAAAGTTGGGAAAGCTTTGAACCGGTACATCTAAATAATGCGTAGCACCTACACTGCCATTTATTTGGGGCATTGCGGCTGCAGTAATAGTGCGGTTGGTTTGTTCTTGTATTTGTATGCCTAGTAATGCATTTTTTACTTGGGCATTGTTTTTGGCAGCATACGCTACACATTGTTGCGCACTGAACATGTGCGTATTGCGTGTAGTTGCCGTAGTTTGCGCAAAAGCGGCGGTGGCCACTATTAAGTTAGTACCGCTTACTAGCAATAGCCGCTTAAATAATGTTTTTTTGTACATAATATAAATGAATGTTGGTGTTAAGGATGGTTTTGTCGTTGTGTGGTGTATATTTCAATTAGTTGTTTGCCCTTCTCTGTTACCAAGCCGTGTAAAAAATTGTCGGTCATTACCACTACAATTTCGTTGAGTAAATATTTTCCATGTGTAAAGTAGTCGTTATTAAATACTAAAAACATAGAACCCAATCGATACTTTGCCAAAATATCGGTATTAATCCCACTTCTATATACCTTTTCTTCTATACCTCTTTCTAAATTGTTTTTTAATACGTGGTATAAAAATTGGTTATGATTTTCTTTAAATTTGTTAAACGCTTGCGGATGGTATTTTTCCAAATCGTAAAGCAAATTAGGGTTAATGCTACTGAGCATTGCCTGCACCATATCCATGGCCAAAAAAATTTCGTGTACCGCATCTAAACAAGCACTCCGATGGTAAGCACAATCGCGCTGTGTTCTATCTATTTCAATATCAATAACACCGGCAACTAAAGCATTTTTATCGGCAAAAGAATGATAAATGGTTTTTTTTGAAATACCCAATTGCGAGGCTATTTCGTCCATACTCACACTCCTAATACCATATTTTAAAAATAGCTCGTGCGATTTGGTCAATATTCTGTCGTACATTTCCATAGCCGTAAAATCGGCACAAAACTAAGGAAACTTTTTTCGTAATTCAAGTTTCCATTCAAAAAAATTTCTGCTTTTTTTAAAAAAGAAACATTATTTTACTCAAATACTGCAATAATACTGATAATAATTAATTCAATAACGATCTGCAAATAATTATTGTGTGTTTTTTTAGGCAATATTTTGCATTACTGTGCATTCGGAATTTCAAAATTCTGCACCCCACAATCCTTATTTATCACCGATATTTGAGTTTTGGCACTTTAAAAAAACAAGGTGTGCCCATCGTGTTGTAATTTCACCATAAACAGCACTTACAACTTGTGTTTATTGTATTCCATCATCTCTTTTGCACATTTGAACCATGTTTTATCAGGAAAAAAGAAAAAAAATTACCAAAAGTTTGGCCACCCGTTGTTTACAATTCTTTTTACAAGGCCTCATCGTTTTAGCGCCTATTGGTATTACCATATATGTAGTGGTGCGATTGTTTAATGCGGTGGACAATATTTTGCCGAACATTTTACACCAACTCATGCCAAGTTTGGTAAATACAAGCTCGTCCGATGGCAACTTAGAACGTTTTCCGGGACTAGGTTTTGCCATAGTGATTGTTTTGGTGATGTTGGTAGGTTGGGTGTCGTCTTCTTTTGTGGTTGGGCGTTTAGTGGCAGTTTTAGACACCGTACTAGAAAGCACCCCTGGTATTAAATTTATTTATTCATCGGTGAAAGATTTTTTAGAAGCCTTTGCTGGAAATAAAAAGAAGTTTGAACAACCGGTACTTGTAAATGTAGATGCCTCCAATGTATGGCGCATAGGCTTTATTACCAATGCCGATGTTGCCTTATTTGAACTTAACGAACACGTGGCTGTTTATGTACCACACTCTTATGCTATTAGTGGCATTACTTACCTAGTACCAACAGATAAAATAAAAAAATTAACCAACGTATCTGCTGCCGATGCCATGAAATTTACAGTGAGTGGTGGCGTTTCTGAACTTAGTGAACAATAAATTACCCGTATATGAAATACAAATTACTAGGCCGTAGTGGCTTAAAAGTATCGGAACTTTGCTTAGGCACCATGGGGTTTGGCACCGATGGCGTATGGGGAGCAACCAAAGAAGAAAGCTTTGCCATACTAGAAACATTTGCGAATGCCGGTGGCAACTTTATAGATACGGCCAACCTTTACAAAGGCGGCACTAGTGAAACCTATATAGGCGACTTTATGTCGGCTGTAGACCGTGATTTTTTTGTAGTTGCTACCAAATACTCGCTAAAAGACAATACCACCAACCCAAATGCAAGCGGTAACAATCGAAAAAACATGATGCGTAGTGTGGAAGCTAGCCTGAAAAGATTAAAAACAGACTTTATAGACGTTTTATACCTCCACGTTTGGGATAACCTAACGCCTGTGGACGAAATTTTGCGTGGATTAGATGATTTAATCAAACAAGGAAAAGTAAACTATGCCGCCATTAGCGATACGCCCGCTTGGGTAGTTGCCAAAGCAAATACAATGGCCGAACTCATGGGATGGAGCCAATTTGTGGCGTTACAAGTAGAATACAGCCTGCTACAACGTACACCTGAAAGAGATTTAATTCCTATGGCAAAACATTTTGGTATCACGGTTACTCCTTGGGCTCCTTTGGCTGGAGGTGCCCTTACAGGTAAATATTTGAAAGGCAATCCCGGCCGACTAAAACCTACTAGCAATCGGATTACCGGACGCAGCGAAGAAATTACGAAAGTAGTAGTACAAATAGCCGACGAACTTGGTGTACAACCTGCACATGTAGCACTCAAGTGGACTATGCAGCAAAGCCATCAAAGCATTCCTGTGGTAGGTGCTACTTCTGCCCAACAATTACTAGAAAACTTGGCCACCATCCTTGTACAATTGACCGATAGCCATATTGCGCAGTTGAATGCAGCAACCAATATCGTATTAGGTTTTCCCAATGACTTTTTTAACGAGGAAGCTGTTCAGTTTAACAA